>JAUPWC010000436.1 GCA_030916665.1 Verrucomicrobiota bacterium | reverse complement strand
TGACGGTCTCCATGCCCCGTCCGATCTTCTCGAAATCCATGATCGAGGTGCCGGTCACCACGAGGGGCGAGATTCCCCGCACATCGGCCGGCGTGATCCCGGCGTCGCGCATCGCAAGCATGGCGGCGACGAGGCTGAACTGCGTGTGCCGGGAGAGACGCCGCGGATTTTCGTCGGGCGCATAATCGGCGAGTTCGAAGTCCGTGACTTCCGCGCCAACGAAAGGGCCGGCGCCGGCGTCGAAGCGTTTGATCGCGCGGACCCGACTAACGGGCTCGTTGATGCCTCGTAAGAAAGCGTCGCGGCCGATGCCCGCCGGGGTGACCGGACCGATGCCGGTGATCTTAACGCGTCGGCGCATGGGCGGGGGCGGTCACAAAATTGGAAGTCACAAGGATAAGGAGTTTGGCGTGAAGCCGGAGCAGGGAGGGGCTCCCGCGTTGCCATAACACGGCGGCAGGGTAGGCGGACAAAGATGGATTCGGCAAGCCCGCCGATGAAAAGAGATTTGCGCCATGCGCGGCGGGCCGCCCATATCCAACCGCATGACCGTCGAGGAAATTGAGAACCGCATTGTGGAGTGGGCGCGGCGACAGCCCGATGTCTCGGCCCTCATCCAGATCGGGTCGCGGGTCCAGCCCGGCGGGCAGGTGGATGCCTGGTCCGATTTGGATTTCCAGCTGTTCAGCAGGAATCCAGCGCGCTACCGCGATGCCGGCTGGCTGGCCGCCATCGCGCCCTGTTGGAGCACACATCTAGAAAGGACCGAGCGTGGCGTGGACAAGCTCAGCGTGGTTTTTGCCGGTGGGTGTGAGATGGATCTCGTCTTGATGCCCAGCCGGTTGATGAAATTGGTTTATTGGGCCATGGCCCGGCCAGCGTGGCGCGGACTTTACCCGGCCATATTGCGGCGTGCGATCGCGAATACCCAAGTCGTGGTTCGTCCGGGCTACCGGGTGATGCTCGGCGGAGCATCCTGGGAAAAGCGACTGGCGGCCGCGAACCTTTGGCCGGAGGAGGCGTTCTCCGCCGCAGATTTCGAGTTTCATGTCCGGGGCTTCTTGCGGCATTCTGTCTGGGTGCAGAAGAAAATCGCGCGCGGCGAACTGCGCGCGGCGGCCCGATGGAACCAAGTGGAACTCATGGATCACCTGCTGGCCCTTTTGGCGGAAGAGGCGCGGCTGGCCGGTCGGCCTGCGCGGCCCGAGGCGCGCAAGGCCGAGCAATGGCTCGATGCCCGGCGGCTGCGACAGACGGATATCACCACCTGTCTAGACGCAAAATCCCTCGCGCGGGCGCTGCTGGCGGAAATTGAGCTGTGCGAGGAAGTGAGTTGCAGCGTGGCGCGGACGGGAGGGTTCGCCCTGACCGATCACTCTGCGGTCGCGGCCTGGCTGCGGGCCGAGCTGGACAAAATCCTGGCCAAGCCCTAAGCGGACAAAGCCGGGTATGGATCCGAAAATTCCGCTTTTCCAATCCTCCGTCGGGAGGGCAACACATGAATATTTTTATCACCGGGGGCACTAGCGGTTTGGGCGCAGCCCTTGCCGAGCTCTATCTTTCCAAGGGTGCGCGAGTAGGCGTGTGCGGTGGGACGTTGGAAATTTTCAAGGCAGCATTCCCGCGGGCAAGCGGACAGAGGCTTGAGTTCTATGAGCTCGACGTGCGGGACCGGGACGCCACCCGGCGTGTGCTCAAGGCTTTTTCGGCAGGGCAAACGTTGGACTGTGTCATCGCTTCCGCAGGCGTGAACAACGGGCGTCCCAGAGACCAGATTGCTTCGATCGACTTTGATCGCGAGCATCTCATTTTCGATGTGAACCTCAAAGGCTTTCTTCACACCGTAGAAGCGGCGCTGGAAGTGATGCTTCCGGCAAAGAAGGGGCAGATCGTGGCGATCGCCTCTGCCGCGGCTTACTTTCCATTGTCGAAAGTGGGAGCATACTGCGCCTCGAAGATGGCACTTGTGCGCTACTGCGAGTCCCTTGCTATGGATCTTAAAAAGGAGGGCATCACGGTGAGCTGTATCGCGCCAGGTTACATCGACACGCCGCTGGCGCGCGCCACCCAGCCGGGCCTTGATGACATTCCCTTCCTCATGGCTCCCGTCGAAGCTGCTCGTTTGGCCTTTCATGTCATTGAGGGCAAAAAGGAGCTGGTGGTGATTCCCTGGGGTGTCCGGTATCTCACGTATATTTTGGCAAGGTTGCCCAAGTGCGTTCGGGAAAGGCTGCTTCGCCCACGCCAAAACCGGATGGGGGTGAGCCCTTGAAGGCCGTTCTCATCACCGGTGCATCCACCGGCATCGGCAAAGCCTGCGCCCTTACCCTCAGTGAAAAGGGCTTTCGCGTCTACGCGGGCGTGAGAAAGCCTTCCGACGGAGAAGCCCTGCGCAAGGAGGCCAGAGGTTCTATGACGACACTGGCCCTGGATGTTACCCAGCAAGAACAGATACACGCGGCCTTTGAACACATCAAAGCGGCGGAGCCGGAGGGGCTTTTCGCCCTCGTGAACAATGCCGCCATGCTCAAAATTGGCCCCGTGGAAACCAGTGCGATGGAGGCTTTTCGCGACTCGATGGAGGTCAATTATCTGGCCCCTGTCGCGCTCATTCAAAAATTCCTGCCCCAGCTCCGCAAAACACGGGGGCGCATCGTGAACGTGAGCTCCACGTCGGCGCACATCGCCCTGCCTTTTGCATCGGCATATGCGGCCAGCAAGTTCGCGCTCGAAGGGCTGAGTGATGCTCTTCGCATGGAGCTTCGGGGCAGCGGTGTGCAGGTGAGCCTGATTGTGCCCGGAGCCGTGAGAACGCCCATCTGGCAAAAAGCTGCGGCCCAGATCCCTCAAAGCACCAACGCTCCTGAATATTACCAAAAAGCCTGGGAGAGCGCGCAACTTATCACCGAGAAAGCGTCGCAAAACGGAGTGGACCCCGCCCTGGTCGTGAGTGCCATCCACTCGGCTATCGCCGATCCGCACGCGAAATCACGTTACGTGGTGGGCTCCAGTGCGCGGGTGCAGCTTACCTTGAAGCGCTGGTTGCCCACAAGTCTGCTGGACGCCCTCGCGCACAAATTTTTCAACCGGTCTGAAAACAAGGCATGAGTTCAAATCGTTCCGGCGGAAGGTAGATGGCTGATTGTGGATTTTCGCCGGCGATGGCGGAAGCAATCCCTGTTTCAGGCGTGACGTGCTTGCTCAAGCAAGTGCAGCTGGAGGAGGAGGCCTGACCGGCGCTGCAGTAGGCGCGGTCCGAGTCGCTCCAGGCGGAAAAGTGGCTCGACGCGCGCCGGCTCGCGCAGAAGGAGCTGGCAACGAGCACCGATCCGCGGGTGCTCACCCGTGCGCTGCGGGCGAACATCGATTTATTCGAGGAGGTCAGCCGCGCGGTGGCGCAGGGGCGGGGCTTCAAGCCGGCTGGCCACTCAGTCTTGGCGGCGTGGCTGCGCGCGGCCCTGGATCGGATCTGGCCTCGCGCCGCTTGCTTAGCCGGAACCATGCAATCGGAGCAGTTCGCGAGGGGGCGAGCCATCGACATAGTGAGCTGAATCCAACTGCAATGCAGTAGGAAATCTCCATGTGGTGCAAAAGCTTAGCTACCACT
>JAUPWC010000435.1 GCA_030916665.1 Verrucomicrobiota bacterium | reverse complement strand
GGAGTGCAGCAGCTGCGTGGCGATCTCGGGTGAAACGACCTTGCCGAGCAGGTTGCGCACCTTGTCGCGCTCCGCCAGGCCGTCGGTCATCTGGTTGAAGGCGGTGGCGAGCTGGCCGAGCTCGTCGGCCCGGGCCAGATCGATGTGCTGGGTATAGTCGCCCTCGGCGACGAGCTTGGTGTGCCGGGCGAGCTGCTGCATGGGGCGGCTGACGCCGCGGGCGATGGCGAAGGCCACGATCGTGGCCGCGGCCAGCGCAGCGAGGGAGATGAACAGCACGGTGCGTTCGAGTTCGCGGGCCGGGGCCAGTTCCGCCGTGAGGGACCGCTGCAAAGCGATGCGGGCCGGGGCGGCCCCGAGCAGTTCCAGGGGCTCCAGGAGCGTGACGTAGGGTTCGCCGGCGAGCGTCAGGCTCTGCAATTGCTCGGTCCGGTCGGGATGGGTGCGCAGGTGGCGGACGATGGCCTCGGTCATGCCGCTTTCGAGGGTGGTGGAGAGCACGCGCAAATCGCCGACGGAGGGATTCGAGGTGAAGGTCACATCCAAAAGCGTCGTGGCCTTGATCGCTTGGGCGAAGGTGTCGACCGGATAGGCGGCTCCCAGCCAGCCCTGGATATTGGGTTTGGGGGCGTAGAGCGGGGCCAGAACCAGCACTTGCAGTTTGCCGTCAAGGTAAGCGTAGCCGCTGGCTTGCTCGGCCTCGCCGTCTTCAATCAGCCTGATCAGCTGGCGGAAGGGGGCGGTGCTGAGGACAGGCGCGTCGCGGTCCCGGCCGTTATCGGCCAGAAGTTCACCCTCCAGCGAAAAGAAGAACATGGGAGGGCGGGTGACGCTGGGGTTGAACTGCAAGCGATCGGCGTAGCTCTCAAGGATCGAGCGCAGGGTTTCACGATCGACCGGCTCATGCAGGAAAACCTGCTTCATGGCGTAGTCGTTGCTCAACACCATGGCGGCGCCGGTGAGATATTCGATGCGCTCGCTGATGTATTGCCGGAAGATCTTCGCGCCGACGCGCAGGTTCCGGGCGATCTGGTCGCGGGCGTTGGCCTCGTTGGCGCGGGCGACCAGCCCATAGACCGAAACCTGCACCACGGCGAACAGGCCGGCCAGCAGCAGGAGCAGCTGGGTGCTGAAGCGACGGAAGCGGAAGGGCCGCAGCGGCACGGGTCAGCGGTAGCCGCCGTTCTTGCCGCCGCCCGTGCGCCGCACCCGGCGGTCGGGCTTGAGGGTGAGGGCGGCCGCTTCCCGCGCGGCGGCGCCGTCGGCGAGGGTGATCTCGCGGGTCTCGGGCTTGCCCAGCCGCGGGTGCCAGATTTCGAGGCGGTAGCGTCCGGCGGGAGCGGTGAGGCGGGCCACGCCCTTGGCGTCGGACTTGGCGAACCACGGCGTCGGCACCACCACGACATGCGCGATCATCCAGTCGTGGATGTTGCAGCCGATGGTAACCTGGCCTTCCAGCTCGAACACGATGGATTCCGTCTGGCCGGGATTGTAGAGCGGCAGCTCGAAACGGCGCGGGCGGGAGAGCGAGTAAACGTGGTGCTGCACTTTGTCGCGGTTGGGCAGCACGACTTTCGTGCCGGTCTGCACGATGGTGAGAAAAGCGGAAAACTCCTGGTCCTGCTGGACGATCTCCGCCTTGGCCTCGGGCGAAACCGGCGGGGCGGGCTGGTCGAGCGGGATGAGCGAGACGGCGGCCTCGCCGAGCGGATCGCCGCCCTTCGCGTTGGTCAGGGTGCAGGTGAGTTCCGCGGCCGACGCAGCGAGCGCCAGATGCAGGAACAGGGCGGCACGGAGAAAGGACATGGGCGGGGGACGGGTGGCGTCTGGGCGGGCTGGCCGGAGAGTCGGGGTTGAAGTGGGGATCGCGTTTAAAAACGCCGGGTCAGCCCCAGGCTCCAGCTGCCGGTGGGGTAAGTCACGCCCACCGTGTTCACCACGAAAGACGCGGAGCGGCGCAGCTCGAGCCAGGTGCGGTCGGTGACGGCATAGCCAAGCGAGACGGACCAGAAATCCACCTCGGACTCGATGTTATAGGAGACCCAGCGGGTTGCGTAGAGGTTGGTGATCATCCAGGGGCGCGAGGTGTAGCAGTCGAAGACGGCCTGCCCGAGTCCGCCGGCAAGCATGTTGTCCCAGACCGACCAGGAGGTGCCGGCCACGACGTCGCCCGTGAGCCGGCCGGCGGTGCCGGTGAGGCTCCAGCGGTCGCTGAGGTCCCAGCGAATTTCCGCGGAATATGATTCCTGCCCGAGGTCAAAGGTGTCGCGTCGCGCCGTATGTTCCAGCCAGCCGGCCTGGGCGGCCAGCCGAAGTTGGGGGAGCACGCGTTTGGCCAGCTCCAGGCGGGCTTCCGTGGTCCAGCCGCGTTCGCCGTCGTTGCGGGCGTCCCTGAAGCTGGTGCCGGCAGTGAACTGTAGCACGGGGGCCTGCGCACCGAGGCCGAACTTGCGCTGCAGGGTCAGTCGGCCGCCGTAGAGGTTGCGGTTGGTCAGCCCGTATTGGGGCACGGACATCGTGCTTATTTCGGCGGTGCCGGTGAGCAACAGATTGCCGGCAAGCTGGCGGCTGTGGGTGCTGCTCAGGGTCAGCTCGTAGGTCTCGGCGTCCCTACGTGCCGGCTGGTAGGAGGTGCGGCTGATGTTTTCGGACCGACCGAAGGCGCCACTGGCGGTGAGATGCAGGATTTCCAATCCGGCGGGCCGGAGGGGAGCCTGCTGGGCGGCGGCCTGTATCGCGGCCAGCACGAGGGTGGCCAGTAATGCGCGCGGCGTTTTCACAGAAGCGGGTGGAGGAATTTCCAGACGGTATCGGCCACGATGACGTGGCCTTGGGGGGTAGGATGAATGCCGTCGGGCAGGTTGAGGCTAGGCACACCGCCCACACCTTCAAGCAGGAAGGGGATGAGCACGGTTTCGGTCTTCCGGGCAATTTCGGGGAAGATGGCGGCGAATTCGCGGGTGTGTTCGGGACCCATGTTGGTTGGCATCTGCATGCCGGCGATGATCACTTTCACGTCCGGCTGGCGCTGGCGGATGCGTTGCACCATCGCCTCGAGGTTGGCGCGCGTAGTGGCGGGCGGGATTCCGCGCAGGCCGTCGTTGCCGCCGAGTTCGATCACGAAGATGTCCACCTTCTGCTTCAGGATCCAGTCGAGGCGCCGCAGTCCGCCGGAGCTGGTCTCGCCGCTGAGGCCGGCGTTGACGACGCGCCAGGGCAGGCGGGCTTCATCGACCTTCTTCTGGATCAGGGCGGGATACGCCTCGTCGGGGTCCACGCCGTAGCCGGCGGTGAGGCTGTCGCCGAAGAAGATCACGGTCTTGGTTTCCGCGGCGACCGCGGTGGCAGCCAGCCAGAGCAGCATAAAAGCCGTCCGCCACGATTGGCTTTTGCGCTTTGGGGGAAGTTCGCTCTGGTGGGAGGCCATGTTCTGTCTCCCGCCATGAGTGTCCAATCCATCCTGAATGTCCAGCGCCTGACCAAGACCTACGCGACCGCCGCCGGGCCGCTCACGGTGCTGCAGGAGGTGTCCTTCGCGATCCCCGCCGGCGGCACCTGCGCCATCGTGGGGCCCTCCGGCAGCGGCAAGACCACGTTGCTGGGGCTGTGCGCGGGCCTCGACCAGCCTTCCACCGGCACGGTCGAACTGGCCGGGCGTGAGATCGGCGGGCTCTCCGAGGACCAGCGGGCGCTCGTCCGCAACGAGTCGGTCGGCTTCGTGTTCCAGAACTTCCAGCTCATCCCCACGCTCACAGCCCTCGAGAACGTGCTCGTGCCGCTCGAACTGCGCGGCAACGGTGTGAACGAATCCGAAGCGGCCGACCTGCTGGCCCGGGTCGGCCTCGGCGGCCGGCTCGACCACTACCCGGTGCAGCTTTCCGGCGGCGAGCAGCAGCGCGTGGCCTTGGCGCGGGCCTTCATCAACCGCCCGCGCATCCTTTTCTGCGATGAACCCACCGGCAACCTCGACGGTGACACCGCCCACGCGATGGCCGACCTGATCTTCGGCCTCAACCGCGAACGCGGCACCACCCTCATTCTCGTGACCCATGACCTCGAGCTCGCCCGCCGCACCCAGCGCGTGATCCGCCTCCGCTCGGGCGCCGTGATCTCGGATGAGGCCACCGGAATTTAGGTCACCACGAAATACAACGAACCACAGCGGGCCCACAGAACACACGGAATACACGGAAGGAGACGACCATGAAAAAGCTGATCAACGAAAAGGAAACCTACGGGATTCTCGGAGCTTGCTTCGAGGTTTATAAGGAGAAGGGGTGCGGCTTTCTGGAGGCGGTTTACCAGGAATGCCTCGAACATGAGTTCGATCTGCAGCAACTGCCGGCCAGGAGTCAGGTAACTCTGCCGCTCACTTACAAGGGGCGGAAGCTGAAGAAGACTTACGAGGCGGATTTTATCTGCTTCGACCAAGTGCTGCTGGAGATCAAGGCGGTCTCGAACCTGACCGACGAGCACCGGGCGCAGCTCCAAAATTATCTGCATGCCACGGGTCTCAAAGTCGGATTGCTGGTGAATTTCGGTCATTATCCCAAGGTGGAGCACGAACGGTATGTGCTCTGATTTTTCCGTGTCTTCCGTGTGTTCCGTGGGCCACTCCTCATGAACTTCATCCTCAAGATGGCCTGGCGGGATACGCGGGCTTCGCGGCGGCGGCTGCTGCTGTTTTCGCTGGCGATCGTGCTCGGGGTGGCGGCGCTCGTCGCGGTCGGGTCGGTGCGCGACAACCTCCGGCTCGCCATCGAGCAGCAGACCAAGTCGCTGCTCGGGGCCGACCTCACCGTCAACTCCCGCACCGAGTTTCCGGAGGACGTGACGCGGCATTTTGCCACGCTCGGCGCGGACCGGGCCCGCGAGATTTCCTTCAACTCCATGCTCATCGTGCCGGGCGAGGGCGGGCCGACGCGCCTCGTGCAGGTGCGTGCCATCGAGGGCGAGTTTCCCTTCTACGGCGATTTCGACACGGAGCCGGCCGGGGCGCGCGCCACGCTGCGCGGCGGCATGAACGCCGTGCTCGAGGAGAGCCTGATGCTCCAGTTCGGCCTGAAGGCCGGCGACTCCGTGCGGCTCGGCACGGCCGTCTATACGGTGACCGGCGGCCTGCGCGCGATCCCGGGCGAGGCGACGGCGGTCACGCAGATGGCGCCGCGCGTCTTCGTGCCGCTGGCCACCGTCGGCGGCACGGGGCTGCTCCAGCCGGGCAGCCTCTCGCGGCACCGCCACTATTTCAAACTGGCGGCCGACGCCGACCCGCAGGCCCTGGAGCGCGAGCTCAAGGAACGTTTCCGCGAGCACCGCTTCGGCTACGACACCGTCGAGGAGCGCAAGCGCGAGCTCGGGCAATCCATCCAGAATGTGAATTCGTTCCTCAGCCTCGTCGGGTTCGCATCGCTGTTCCTCGGCGCCATCGGCGTGGCGAGCGCGATCCACGCGCACATCCGCCAGAAGATCCCCACCGTCGCGATGCTGCGCTGCCTGGGCGCGTCGGCGCGGACGAGCTTCGCCATCTACCTCGTGCAGGGGATCAGCCTCGGACTGCTCGGCGCCACGCTCGGCGCGGCGGTCGGCTTGGGCGTGCAACTGGCGCTCCCGGTGCTGTTGCGGGATTTCCTGCCCTTCTCGTTTGAACTGACGGTCTCCTGGGGCGCCCTGTTCCGCGGCCTCGGCGCGGGCGTGGTGATCAGCGTACTCTTTGCGCTCCTGCCCCTGCTGGAAGTCCGGCGCGTTTCGCCCCTGCTCACGCTGCGCTCGGCGTATGTGCCGCCGCAGGGCGCGGACCTGTGGCGCTTCGTGCTGATTTTGGTCATCGCGGGCCTGGTCTTCGGTTTCGCCTGGTGGCAGACGGGTCGGTTGACCTGGGGGGTGGGTTTTGCCGGCGGCCTGCTGGTGAGCTTTCTGGTGCTGGCCGGGATGGCGCAGACCGTGTCGTGGCTGGCGCGCAAGTTCACCCCGCGCGGGCTGCCCTACGCGTGGCGGCAGGGCGTGGCCAACCTCCACCGGCCCAACAACCGCACGCTCCTGCTGCTGGTCTCGCTCGGGCTCGGCACGTTCCTGATGATGACGCTCTACCTGTCGCGCGACACGCTGCTCGGACAGCTGCGCGTGGTCGGGGACGGGGACCGGCCGAACCTGATGCTGTTCGACATCCAGGACGACCAGGTCGATCCGCTGAAGAAGCTCCTCGCCGACAACGGTGCGCCCGTGCGCCAGCACGCGCCGATCATCACGATGCGCATCGCGTCGGTCAAAGGCCGCGCCACCACGGACATTCTCAAGGAGAAGGACTCGCGCGTGCCGGCGTGGACGCTGCGCCGCGAGTATCGCTCCACCTACCGCAGCGCGCTCACCGACAGCGAAAAGGTCACGGCGGGCACGTTCACCGGCCGGGTGACGGACGAGCCGGAGGTCGTGCCGGTTTCAATGGAAGAGAATCTCGCGCGCGACCTGCAGGTCGGCCTCGGCGACGAGATCGTGTTCGACGTGCAGGGGGTGCCGGTGAAGGCGAAGGTGGACAGCCTGCGGCAGGTGGACTGGCGCCGCATGCAGGCGAATTTCTTCCTCGTGTTCCCGGAGGGCGCGCTGGAGGCGGCGCCGAAGTTCCACATCATGGCGCTGCGGGTGGCCGACGCGACGCAGTCCGCCCGCGTGCAGCAGGCGGTGGTGCGCGATCATCCCAACGTCTCGGCCATCGACCTGGCGCTCATCATCCGGACGATTGACGGGGTTTACTCCAAGGCTTCGTTCGTGGTCGAGTTCCTCGCCCTGTTCACGGTCATCACCGGGGGCATCGTGCTCGCGGGCGCGGTGCTCATCGGCCGTTCGCAGAGGGTGCGTGAGAGCGTGCTGTTGCGCACGCTCGGTGCGACCAAGGCTCAGGTGAACCGCATCATGTTCGCCGAGTATCTGGCGCTGGGCACCCTTGCGGCCGCGGTTGGCGCCGTGCTCGCCGTCGGCGCCAACTGGGCGCTGGCCTGGCAGGTTTTCCAGGTGAAGTGGACCGCGCCCTCCGCTGGCGTGCTGCTCGGCGGCTGGGCCGTCGTCAGCGCCCTGACGGTCGTGACCGGCTGGTTCTCCAACCGCGGCATCTGCGACCACCCGCCGCTGGCGGTGTTGCGGGAAGAAACGTGACCCGGCCTGCGGCCGGGAAGTAACAAGGATCAAGTTTTCAAGTATCAGGAAATGGGTGTGCCGGCCGACTGGTGCGGCTGCCTCTTGTTACTTGGAAACTTGTTACTTGATACTTGGCCGTAGGCCATTGTCACTTGCGGTTCATGTCCGCCTTGCATCTGACCTTCCACTACACGCTGCGCAACCGCGAGGGGCGCGTGCTCGACACCTCGCGCGGGGGCGAGCCGCTGGCCTGCGTGCAGGGTGCCGGCCAGATCATCGAAGGCTTGGAGG
>JAUPWC010000434.1 GCA_030916665.1 Verrucomicrobiota bacterium | reverse complement strand
GCCGCTTCGACGCCACGCTCGCCGAACTGTTCAAGGCCATCCACTACGACCTCATGAAGCTCGGCCAGTCCTACGAGGATTGCCGTGGCATGGGCACCACGCTCAGCCTCTGCTGGTTCACCCCCGGCTGGGCCTATTTCGGCCACATCGGCGACACGCGCATCTACCACCTGCCGGCCGGCGGCGGCATCGTCCAACTGACCCAGGATCACAGTTACGTCGGCTGGCTGCGGCGCACGAATCAGATCACCGAGCGCGAGGCCCGCACCCACCCGCGCAAGAACGTCCTCAACCAGTCGCTTGGCGCGGGCCACCAGTTCATCGACCCGCAGCTCTCCGCCTTGCCCTGCGCCGTCGGCGACCGTTTCCTCATCTGCTCCGACGGCCTGACCGACGGCCTCTGGGACCGCCACCTGGAGGAAATCGTCCGCGCCCCCGGCACCGAGCCCGTGGCCCAACGGCTCATCGCCGCCGCCCTCGAAACCGGCGGGCGCGACAACATCACCGCCCTCGTTGTCGAAAGGCTCGCCCCATGACCACGGTCTTCGTTTACGGCACGCTGAAGCGGGGCGGCTCGAACCACCTGTTTCTCAAAGGCCAGAAATACCTCGGCGACGTGCGGACCGAACCCGGCTTCGCACTGTATTCACTCGGCGACTATCCCGGCATGGTCCGCTCGCCCGGTGACGCCGCGGGTGTGACCGGCGAACTCTGGTCCGTGGACGACGCCTGCCTCGCCGAACTCGACCGCCTCGAAGGTCTCGACGAAGGCCTCTATGAACGGGTGGACGTGTTGCTCCAGCCCAACGCTCACGTCCCCTCAGCCCAAGCCTACCTCTACCTGCATCCGCATAACGGCCTGCCGCCGGTCGGCGACACTTGGCCGGTCGGTCCGGCTACTTGAGCGCCGACTGCGGCACGCGTTTCACCGTCACGAACTTCGCGCGGAAGAGCTCCTCCATCAGGTCACGGGTCGGCATGGGAATGCGTTTCACCAGATCCTCCAACGGCGGCAGACTGCCCTTGTCCTCCGGCGGAGTCTCGGTGTGCATCAGGGCCGGGGTAACGATTCCCATTTCCCGTTCCTGCGCGAGGAACGCCGCCTCTTCCTCCGCCGAAGGCCCGACCGGTGTATCGGGGGCTCCTTGGAGCGGCGGTCTGGGACCGCCGTCCTCCTCCTCTCGGCGGTCATAGACCGCCGCTACAGAATCCTCGTCCGACTTCAGCGCCTCAGCCGGCTTCGTCAGGCGTTTTTTTTTTGAGCCGTCGGCGGGCGCGCTTTCGGCGAGCGTGGCGATTTCCTTGATCAGGCTGTCGATCGCCCGCGAGCGGCTGGCCTCGACGGCCTTCAACAGCGCCACCTCGAAATTGATGCGCTCCGACAAACCGTGTTTCACGCCGCCCTCGCCCTCGCGCAGGCCGTCGAGCAGACGCGTGAGCTGCTCGGTGGTCATCGGGGCGCCGAGCGCCTCGCTGGAGCCGCCCTTGGCGATGGAGTCGAGCAGCGCGGTGCGGATGTGCGCCTGCAGGTCCACGAGCAGCCGGTAAAGGTCGCGGCCGTTGTCGTCGCAATCGTCCACGATAGCCACGATCTTGCGGTGGTCCCCGGCCGCGAGCGCACCGGCGAGCTCGGCGATCTTGGCGGCCGACACGAGGCCATAGACGTCGAGCACGTCGGCCTCGCCGATCTCGGCGCCGCAGAACGAAATCATCTGGTCGAAGATGGACTGCGCGTCGCGCATGCCGCCGTCGGCCATGCGGGCGATGCTCGCGAGGGCGGCGTCGCTCACCTTGATCTTCTCGCTGGTGGCGATTTTTTTCAGGCGCTGCACGATCAGCTCGGTCGGGATCGGCTTCAGGTCGAAGCGCTGGCAGCGCGAGATGACCGTGGCGGGCATCTTCTGCGGGTCGGTCGTCGCGAAGATGAACTTCACGTGCGGGGGCGGCTCCTCGAGCGTCTTGAGCAGGGCGTTGAACGAGCCCGCCGAGAGCATGTGAACCTCGTCGATGATATAGACCTTGAACTTCCCCTGCGCCGGCGCGTAGGCGACCGTGTCGATGATGAACTCGCGGATCTTGTCCACCTGCGTGTTCGAGGCGGCGTCGAACTCGATCACGTCGAGGCAGCGGCCCTCCGCGATGGACTGCGCGATCGGGTCGGCGGGGTCGAAGTCGGCCTTGGGGCCGCCGGTGGTGTTCAGCGCCTTGGCGAAGATGCGCGCCGTGCTGGTCTTGCCCGTGCCGCGCGGGCCCACGAACAGGTAGGCGTGGGCGATGCGGTTGCGCGCGATGGCGTTCTTCAGCGTCCGGACCACATGGTCCTGTCCGACGACATCGTCGAAGGTCTGCGGGCGCCACTTGCGGGCGATGACTTGATAGGAGCCGGACATCAGGAAAGTTGAAGTTGAAGAAAGAAAGTCGAAGGAGCGCCAGCCGGAAGTCGCGGTGTTATTCGTCGGTTCGGCTCCAACTTCAACCTTCAACTCAAGCTTGCCATCGCGGCGGAAAAAAGTGGCCAGGCACTCCACGGCACTGGGAGGACGTCGTCACCGTTGCTGCCTTCCGGCCCTGGCGGGGTTCACGCGCCTGCCCATGCATGGCGCCTGGCCAAGGCGGACCGTAGGCCGCACCCCCTGCCCTGCAACCAAAATAAGCGCACGCCGGAGTGCGGACGTTTACGTGCCCGCATCGCGCGGCGCAGGGCCGGGCGGAGGCGGTTTGGGACCGTCGGGATTATCCTTCGGTGGACGCGCGCCCTCGCGCGTTTCCTCGCCCGGACGCCGGTCCATGAGCTTCCGCAGGCGCTCGCGCTTCTGGCGGTTGAACTCCTCGAACTTGGCACGCTGCTCGGGCGTGAGCTGGGCGGCGATCTCGCGCTCCATGCGCTCGAAGACGGACCGCGTCTCCTTGACGGAATCGCTGCGCAGCCGGCCGATCTCCTCCATGTTGCGATGGACGATCGGCTTCAATTTCTCGACCTGCTCGGATGTGAGCTCCAACCGCTCGGTCAGCTTGCGCAGGTGATCGGGCGCCCACTTTTCCGTGGCCACGCGCTGGTTGATCCAGTTGCGCCCGAAGCGCACCGTGAGGAAGGAGCCGGTCACGCCGCCGGCCAGGAAGATGCCGGTCAGCAGGAGAATGAGTTTCCAGGGTTTGTTCATCACGAAAGGGCGACAAATTCCGTCACGGAGTCATCGAGGTCGCTCTCATCGGTGAGGTCGGTCGAGTAGCCGAAGTAACTGAAGGCGACGGCGGCGGCGCAGCAGGCCGTGGCGGCGACGAAGCCGCGCAGCGCCAGG
>JAUPWC010000433.1 GCA_030916665.1 Verrucomicrobiota bacterium | reverse complement strand
GCCGCCTTCTCCGCAGCGGTAGCAGCAGCGGCGGCGGCCACACGGGCGGCCTTGTCCTTCGCGTTCTTCGCTTTCTGCTTCGCTGTGAGCTTCTTGCCCTTGGCGTAGTGACCTTCTGCCATCATCCGCAGGGATTGCGAATGCGTGTAGACCTGCGAGCCCGCAGGCAGCGACACCAGTTCAGGTCCGCGTTCGCCCACGATCGCCATGCCCGTGCGGACACCGCCAGTTGCCGCGCCGATTGAACCGCCGATGCCTGCCCGCTTCACGGTGACGGTAACGGTCTTATCTTGCAGCGCGCCGAGTTGTCCGCCGATGCCGCTGAGTGTCCGTACGGCGGCTGCGCCGTTCACATCGACGGACGGCTGCTTCTTCTGCTTCAGCCCGTTGATCTGACCCTGAATCGTGGCGACCGTGGCCTTGGCCTTGTTGATCGCATCAACGTCGGGCTTCTTTTGCTGCTTGAGGCTGTTCAGTTGCGCCTTGGCTAGCGTCAGTTTCGCCTGGAGCGGTGCGATCTGGGCATCCAGTTGCGCCGGTGGCAGGTTCGTGATCTTCCCACTGACAGCATCGACGCGCATACCTGCCGATTCCAGGGCTGCGTTAAACCCTGGGATGGAATCCGCGACGCGCAGAAGCTCATCGGGTGACATCTCTGCCGACATCAGCGCCCACTTCTGGGTGATGCCGTCGATGTTGCCGCTTACGGCCATGTCGCTGAGGGACTGCGCGACGGCACGCATCCCGTCGTCAAGATGCTGGGAGTCGCCGGTCAGTTTCTGGAACAGCAAACCGAGCGCGCCACCGGGAACAGCGACAGCGGCGAGCGCCGCGCCTGCCGTGCCCGCGGCATCGGCCATCTGCGTGCCCAGGTATGCACCGGCAGCTGTCGCGGCGACACCGAGTGCCACCATCGCGGCAGCGCCACCGCCTGCACCGGTAGACGCGGCCTGTGTTCCGGTGGCCGCAGCAGATCCGGCACTACCCAGGCCCTTGAACGCGGAGATCGCGCCACCGGCAAGAGATGTGATGGACGACAGCGGCCCGGCCAATGCCAGGGCGGCAGCCGAGACAGCGGCGATACCGATGATCGCGGTACGGGTGGACGGCTCAAGCTGGCCGAACCATTCCACCGCCGGGGTGATCGCCTCAACCAGACCAGTGAGCGCCGGGACGAGTCCTTCGCCGATCGCTTCCTTCAGGTCGCCTACCTGATTGTTGAAGATGTCGAGCTTGCCCTGTGCGGTCTGCCCGAACGCTTCGGCGGCACCCTTGGTCTTCTCTTCAATGAGCGCCTGGATGTTCGCGGCGTCCTTGGCCTTGTCCCCGGTCAGCTTGTAGTTGATGCCGAGTTCTTTGAGGGCGCGGGTGTTGCCCATCATGGCTTTGCCGACAGAAACCGCTGAGGTTTCCAGATCCTTGCCGCTGACCTGCGCGTAATCGGCAACGATCGGGGTCAGCTTCTGGATCTGCTGGCCGGTCAGGTCGAACGCGGCCAGGCGTGACTGCATCGCCGCCAGGTCGTCATCATCGAACTTCGTCTTGCGCTGGATCTCCTTGTTGAGCCCGCGCAGGGATTCAATGTTCGTGTCGGCCAGTTTCGGGAACCGCTTATATGCGGATTCTAGTTTGACCTGCTGGGCTTCGGCCCCGGCATAGGCTTTGATGGAATCCGCGAGGAACGCACCTAGGCCGATGCCCGCCAATGCGCCACCGGCGACAGTGGCGAACCGCTTGAACTTGCCCGCCGAGCGGGTAGCCGAGTCGCCAGCCTTCGCCATCGTCTTTGACAGTGACTTGTCGTTGGCGATGAGATTGACGAGCAGATCAGCGGAAGCCATGCGTCACCTCATTCTGGGATTGTCACGCCCATCGCTTTCAGGACGTTGATGGCGTAGTTCACGTAGTCGGCGAAGACCATCGCGTCCATGTCTTCGAGTTCCTCGCGCGCGATTCCGAACAGGTGCCGAAAGATCGGCAGCCAGCGTTCTACTTCGTTGCGCGGGGCTTCTTCTCGCCCGCCGTTGCGGCGGGCGAAGTAGGGCCCTCTTCGGCCCCCAGTTCAGCCGGTTTGTCGGCCTTGTCGTCGTCGGTCAGTTCGACATCGAAACCAAGCTTCGCCTGGTCGAGTTCATCGAGTAGCCCGGAGTACGTCACCTCATCGCCGTTACGTTTACAGGCCAGATACCAGGCGAAAGTGACAGCCTCCGCCCGGTCGCGGGCGAGCTGTTCGCGCCATTCTGGCCACGTCCACCCGGTGAGGTTTTGGCATTCGATGGATTCGCGCATCTTCATCGTGCCCATGTCGAGTACGCGCGTTTCGTCGTCGTAGGTGAAGGTGATAACTGCACTCATGGGAGAGCCTTTCGGTTAGGCCGCGGTGGTGATGGATGCGGCGAGTTGGTTCATTGCTGCGTTGATTTCCTTCTGTACGTGGACGATGACTTCGGGGCCGTAGTCGCGGACGGTGTTGGACCACCAGCCCGACGGGGTGACGGTCTGGAAGACCCAGATGT
>JAUPWC010000432.1 GCA_030916665.1 Verrucomicrobiota bacterium | reverse complement strand
TATCTTCTACGCCTCCGGCCGCACCTTGGCTTTGGTCTCCGTCGGGGCCCTGATCGGGGCCTTCGGCAACGATTACCGGCTGGCCTGGCCCGTAGCCATCGCCGCGGCCTTTGTCAGCATCTGGGTCCTGCGAGGCGTGCGTGACCCCCGCTCCACTACTTCCTAAACCTTCATGCGCCCCATCCTACTCCTCCTCGTCCTCACCGGTTTACTCCGTGCCGCGCCGCCGAACATCGTTTTCATGGTTTCTGACGACCACAGTGTGCCACACATCGGCGCCTATGGGTTTCCCGTCCGGACGCCTAACCTTGATCGCCTCGCGGCCCAAGGCGTGTTGTTCGACCGGATGTTCACCACGGCGCCTCAATGTGCGCCCTCCCGCGCGAGCTTCGCCACGGGCCGCTCGGCTGTTGCCGCTCGCGTCACCCGCTTCTCCTCGCCGCTGCCCCGCGACATCGAGACGTTCCCCGAGATCCTCCGGCGCCAGGCCGGCTACTACACCGGCATTTGCCGGCGCTCGCACCACCTGGATGGCTGGACCGATTCCGCAAACGAGCTGTCCCCGGGAATCTGGAAGAAGCACGACATGCTGTCCGTGCCCGCCCGTTTTGACTACGTTAACATGACTGGCGACCGCGCCTCGACCCCGGGAATCGTGCGCGAATTTCTCGATCGGGTGCCGGCCGGCAATCCGTTCTTACTGTGGGTCAATTTTAGTGACCCACACCACCCGTGGAACGCCCCGAAAGTGCATGAGCCATCCTCGCTCCCGATGCCTGCCGACTGGCCGGACCTGCCCGAGTTGCGCGGCGACTTCGCCCGCTACCTCGATGAGATCTCCCGTCTCGATGAAGAGGTCCAGTGGGTGCTGGATGAACTCGATCGTCGCGGTCTGACTCAAAATACCATCGTCGTCTTCGTGGGAGACAACGGTTCGCCCCTGCCCCGGGGCAAGGGTGCCCTTCACGAGCGCGGCGTAAACGTGCCATTGATCGTGCGCTGGCCCGCCGGCGTCCCCGCCGGGCGTCGCACGCCCACGCTCGTCTCGGGCGAGGATTTCGCCCCGACCTTCCTCGAGGCCGCCGGGCTGCAACCGCCCCGCGAAATGACCGGCCGCAGCATTCTGCCGCTTCTGCGCAACGACAGCGCCTATCGCCCACGCGAGTATCTGTTCGCGATGCGCGGCGTCCACGGTGCTGCCATCTTCAACGAGTCCACGCCCTCCAGCGGCTACGACCTCGGTCGGATGGTGCGGGACGACCGCTACAAGCTCATCATCAACTATACGCCCTGGATGCCCTACGCACCCACGGACAGCCGGATCGAACCCGGCTGGCAGCGTATCGCCGCGCTGCACGGCACCGGCAAGCTTGACCCGCGTTTCGCGACCATGTGGTTCCGCCTGCCTCGACCCATCGTCGAACTCTACGACTTGGCAGTGGACCCGGCCGAGATGAACAACCTAGCCGGCAAGGCCGAATTCACCGCTATCGAATATCGCCTCAAGGTCGCCCTGCAGGAGAAAATGATCACCGAACACGACTACCTTCCCCTGCCCCTCCGAGAGTGATTTTGCACCTATAGTGCCGGTTCCTCACATTCTCAGACCGTTAACTACTACTCTTTACTCAAGATAGGTTTACTCAGCGAGTCTGCGGGGCATCGGCATGACGCGGATGATCCTTCCTATCACAGCTACGAACCTGTGCTTTCTGAGGTTCAAGGTTTCGGTTTTCAATGACGGGTCAGAGGTGCGGCGCGCCCGATGCCCCCATTGCGTGTTGGTGACATAGGCGCATCGCGGTGTCGTTTCAGAATCCAGAAGACACCAGGATGCCTTCGGAACGTCGGCCGGTCGCACCAAATGGACAACTGCGATGTCCAGAGGCCCTAGATTCAATTCAGAGCGGTGCTGCTCGGGTTCGCGACTAGCAAACCTGACGGCCCAAACCTGTGCGTCCGGTCGTCCGACTAACGGCATCGGATCGCTCTTCGTCCGCTTGCCTTGATAATGACGCAGGCTGAATAAAGCTCGATCAAGCCAAAACCCAACGCCGACCTGCTGCTTAAACACGAGGGGCTTCGTCCAAGCGCATGTGACTTCGTGGGCCCATGCCAGTCCACGATCAACGTTCCGGTCCAAAACAACTTGGCAGCTCACCAGCTGCTTTCCGCGGGAGGTTTCATTGTAAACCGGCTGCGCAAGGCCGAGCTCAAAAGCCTTCTTAATCAATCTTCGCGCGTGGGTGTGACTCACCTGCGCGGCGCGCGCCAAAGCCCGGAGGCTTGGCCACTGCATCCCATGTGAAGCTTGGTAGAGACGCATTTGCGTCAGCACTCGGGTAAGAGGGGCGGGTTTCGGCAGGGGAACAAGCATTCCAATATGGAACCTCTTGGAACCTATTTTTTCAATGTTATCTTTTGGGCGACATATCACACCGCACATAGTCGGATACTTGGCTCATATCGTTTCCCTCTGTGATCCGTCGCTTGAATGAAGAAAGTCTTAGCCGGCTTTCGGCGATGTTTGGAGGTAAGACTGCAATCTATGCGCTTTATAGTCATATCGGACACGCACGGTCTCCACGCTCACGTCAACGTTCCTCCCGGCGACGTGCTTGTTCATGCCGGAGACATCACAGGGCACAGCACCCTTCCTGATGTCCAAGATTTCCTATCGTGGTTTGGGTCACGGAGCGGCTTCGCAGCTAAAATACTGGTCCCCGGAAATCATGATCGGCTATTCGAGACTCGTTGGGATCTAGTCAGTGCGCTTATTCCTAAGGATATCACCTGTTTGAATGATCAAGGCTGCCAAGTGGGAGACCTTCGCATCTGGGGATCGCCGGTATCTCCTCGATTCTTCAATTGGGCCTTCAATCGCGACAGAGGAACCGCGATCGCGAGACATTGGGAAATGATTCCCGATGCGACAGATGTGTTGATCACGCACTGTCCCGCGCACGGCATCCTCGATCGAACCTTTGACGGAGTCGCAGTAGGCTGTGTCGACCTGCGTAGGCGGATCGATTCCTTGCGCCTAAAGGCCCATTTCTGTGGTCACATCCATGCCGGATATGGGCGCACGGCTTTGCAGAACACAATTATGGTCAATGCGGCCATTTGCGATGACAGCTATCGCCCGGTGAGGGCACCTATGGTCGTCGATCTATGAGCTCGGATAATCAAATGCTCTCGCGATCTCGGCCCCTGGAGGTCCCATGGCCCTTGAAATTTGTAGTGGTCTACAAAGTTGCGGACGTCGCAGCCCCCCTTTCTCCTGCAGTCGCGGCACGCGATTACTACTACGGTCGCCCGGGCAATGCGGGCTCGTTGCCAGTGGAATACACGCTCATGGGCTGGCTGGTGCTACCGCCGGCCATCGGGGAGCAGGTGCGTCTATTGCGGGTTTGCCGAAATGGGGTGATGACGCCTGGCATTTTCACCTCGACCGAGGTGATCAAGATTCCTGGCGAGGGAGAATTCCACACGCGGAATTCGATCTATCGCTACGAAGAAATCGCAGTCGAACCAGCGTAATACGGCTAATGGCTCCTTCCGGTCGTCATAAAATGCAATGAGCGGATCACGGACAAGGCGAAGGCCCAGGGCACAATTGCGGCGGCGAAAGACGTCCCGCGTCTTCGGATCAGCTCCTAAACGGACTGCTCGTGCGATGATCACGCGCGCCCCGTCGTTTATACACGACTTCCGAGCGATGGAAGATGCCATCGCCGCTGGGGTTTGTTGCCCCGTGGAGCGCATGATAGTCGAGCTATCGCTAGCTCCCCCCAACTTGCGTAGCCTAGCGAGTTCGGCCGGGATATCTTTCGCGTGGGCCTCAAAAAGCTACGCAATCATGAAACGACACGATCTGCTCCCCGAAAGTAAGTCGTGGTCGGCATGGCTACAGCGATACATTGCCGCAAAGCATGCTGCGCTGCTGGAACTCAGTTAATGCTCAAATCTCAGCATCGAGCTCTTTGCGGTTACCAAACCCTGGTTTCTCAACAAGCGGTTGTTGTCTTAAATTAAGGGGGCTCAGCCCTCAGTGCCCCGCCACCGATGGTCTTGGGAGAATTTACATAACTTAAATCGGTCTAAACCAAAAACTCAACGGCAAGGCCTGAACTACAATTCGAAATAGAACTCACATTTAAGCATGCCTAACAAAGCCTCCGTAATACCCTGATTAGATGAATCTTAAGCAATGGCTTAAATTTTTGGCATTAGGTTCTCTCTCGGAAAAATTGGCGGCGCGGAGGGGGATCGAACCCCACGGGCTATCATCCGCCGGCACCTTGCTCGGCCGCGCCGTGACCAGAGACCGTCAGGGTAATCGACGAACACATGCGCTCAATCCCGCACCCGATCCCGAAGGCAGTCTGAAGCGCCGGTGGAGTGCGCGATGAGCCGGGCTTACGGATAACCCACCTTGTCCCGGTCATCAATCAGGAGCACGCGCTGGCGAATCAGCTGATCAAGCACCACCCGCACCTGCTCCTTGGAGAGGCTGTTGCCGTCAAAGGTCGCGATCACATGCTCCAGCGTGGAGCGCTTCCGCGGACGCAGGGTTCCGTCCCGGATCTGTTCGATCAGTTTTTCCAGGCGCACCACCGGAGCATCCCGGCGCAACGGGATCGGCAGATAAAGCGACGGGAACACCTTGTGCCGGGTGACATCCATGCCGCGCGAGGCGAGATGCCGCAGCAGCGGCTCGAAATCCTCCGCCTGGGAGACGATGTGGAACTGCGCCTGCGGGTGTTCTTTGGCGGCGACACCGAGTTGGTAGGCCAGCGCCAAATCAAAGGCGCTGCGCCCGGCCACGCCCACCTCGACGAGCTCGATCTGCAGGTTGAGGCGGTGAATCTGCCGCACCAGCGCCAGATCGAGGCGTTGCTGGCGCGTGCCGATCAGCAGCACCACCCGCACCGGCTTCCCATCGATGCCGGCGAAATCCACGTCCGGCACGTTCTCGAAATCCACCAGGACGATGTGCTCAAACGGGATCATGGCGCGGCGCGTTGGCTTGGTTACGGATAAATCAGCGGGTGGGCTTGGGCTGGACTTCCAGCTTCAGCCAAACCGGACGATGGTCGCTGGCATCGAAAACACCGGGGCCGTCGTGAATCGTCGCGCGGTTGCCGGCCACGAACGGCTTCAGGCCGGGTGACACCATGAGGTAGTCGATGCGGCTGTATTGGTCCTCGCGGCGGAAGAAATGCGTCCAGAGATGTCCGCGTGAATCCGCGGCGCGCACGAGTTCGCCCACCACGAGTTCGCCGCGCTTCTGCAGGGCGCGCACGGGACGCGTGCTGCGGGTGTCGTTCCAGTCCCCGGTCACGACGAACTTCGCCTGCGCGGGATCCGGGAAACGCGTGAGCACCAGGTCGCGGACCGCCTCGGCCTCCAGCGCCCGCTGCAGGGCGGATTCCGGATCATCCTTCCGCTCGGTGTATTTGCTCTTCAGGTGAACGACAAAGAGCGAGACGTCGCCGTGGTCCGTCGCGAAGATCACCTCGAGCACGCCGCGCCGGACCTTGGCGGGTTGGTCAAAGTAGGTGAACGACACGTTGGCGTGATGCTTCACTTCCTTGAACGGCACCTTCGACAGCACGGCGACATGCCGGTCGGCATCGGGCCCGTCGAGCAGCACCGCGTGCGGGTAGTTCTGGCCCGCCGCCTTCAGTTCGCGCTGAAACTCATCCAGGTAGGGCTGCGGCCCCATCTCCTGCACCGCGAGCACGTCGGGCGCGATGGCGCCGATCACCTGGCTGAGCGCCGCGCGCTCCTTCTCCGGTTTCGGATAGGCCTCGCGATAGACGCCGTCCACCATGCGGTTCGCGAGCGTGTAGTTCTCGACGTTGTAGGTCGCGACCGTGATCGCCGCCGGGGCGACCAGCACGCAAATGAGGCTGGCGACAAAAAGGATCAGTGAGCGCATGCGGTGGGAGATTTTCACAGAAGCAAGCAGAGCTAATGGCGACCTGCCGGTTACGCAAAATAATCCTCCGGCCATTCTCCGGCGACTCCGGTGCCACCCTCAGCCCTGCAACGCCTGCTCGCGCTCCACGAGCGTGGGGTGCGAGTAATAGACCGCGCTGTAGAGCGGGTGCGGCGTGAGGTTGGACAGGTTCTTCTGCGAAAGCTTGCGCAGCGCGCCGGACAGCGGCGCCGCCCCGCCCATCGCCTCGCGGGCGAAGGCGTCGGCCTCGTATTCGTGTTTGCGCGAGACCCAGTTGCCGATGGGCGAAAACCAGAAGGTCGCCAGTCCGCCCAGCAGGCCGAACAGGAGGAACGTCGCCGCCGTGGCCCCGGCGGGCAGGCCGAAGGCGGCGTTGAACCACGGCGCCTGGCTGAGCCATGCGATGGCGGCAAAGGCGCCGAGTTGCAGCAGCGCCATCGTCACCAGCCGCTGCGGGATGTGACCGCGCCGGTAGTGGCCGTTCTCATGAGCGAGCACGGCTT
>JAUPWC010000431.1 GCA_030916665.1 Verrucomicrobiota bacterium | reverse complement strand
CCCTCATCGTCCATCGCAGCCCGCTGTCCTACCTGATTCTCAACCGCTATCCCTACAACCCCGGCCACCTGCTCGCCATCCCGTTCCGCGCCGCCACGGACCTCACCGAGCTCACCGCCGCCGAGCGTGCCGACCTGATGGACGAAATCGTCCTCGGCAAGGAAGTGCTCAAGGCCGCCATCAACCCGCACGCGTTCAATATCGGCTTCAATCTCGGCTCGGCCGCCGGCGGCAGCATCCCCCATCTCCACGCCCACATCGTGCCCCGCTGGAACGGCGACACCAACTTCATGCCAGTCATCGGCCAGACCCGCGTCCTGCCCCAGTCACTCGAGGCCATGTTCAAACGGCTCAAGGAAACCGCCGACAAACTCTCGCCCAAGGTGTGACCATGCCGTGGAGCGCATCTGACCTCCGTCCTCCCCCTTCCCTCCTCTGATCACACTGTGCCCGCCTCCAAGACCCTCACCTACCCCAGCGCCCGCCACGTCAGCCAGCTTTACTGCGGCAGCGATGAAAACCTCGCGCGCACCGAGCAGGTGCTCGGCGTGCGCCTCGTCACGCGCGACGACTGGCTGAAGCTCGACGGTCCCGCCGAGGCGGTCGCGCGCACCGAGGAGTTCTTCACGCTTCTGAACGCCGGGCGCACCCAGGGCATGGCCTATCGCACGCCGGACTTCCTCCGCCTCCTGGAACTCTACGCCCGCGACGGTGCCGCCCTGCGCACCCTGATCAACGACCCCGTCGTCATCGCCACGCGCCGCAAGAGCATCGTGCCGAAGACGCTCGGCCAGAAACTTTACCTGCAATCCATCCAGAAGAACCCGATCGTCTTCGGCATCGGGCCCGCCGGCACGGGCAAGACCTACCTCGCGATGGCCGCCGCCATCTCCGCCCTGCTGAAGAACCAGGTCCAGCGCATCGTGCTCACCCGGCCCGCAGTCGAGGCCGGTGAGACGCTGGGTTTTCTGCCGGGCGACCTGCGCGAAAAAATCCTGCCTTACCTCCGTCCGCTCTACGATGCCCTGCACGACATGCTGGAACCCGAGGATGTTTCCACCCTCTCCGAGAAGGGCCTGATCGAGATCGCCCCGCTGGCCTACATGCGCGGCCGCACCCTCGCCAACGCCTACATTATCCTCGACGAGGCGCAGAACACCACGCCCGAGCAGATGATGATGTTCCTCACCCGCCTTGGGGACGAATCCCGCATGATCGTCACCGGCGACATCACGCAGATCGACCTGCCGCGGAGCCGGGCCTCCGGCCTGGTGCAAGCCCCCCGCATCCTGCGCAACATCCCCGGCATCGACTTTCACCATTTCACCGCCACCGACGTCGTCCGTCACCCGCTCGTGCAAAAGATCATCGACGCCTACGAGCAGGCGAAGAACGCGGAAGGTGGAGGGCCCGGCCCAAGCTGAGCCCTCCCCAATGCCCCGCACCATCGCCATCACCAACCGGCACCCGCGCCTGAAGATCCAGCGCGCTGCGGTGAGTCGCGCGATCACTGTCCTCGACGAGCACTTCGAAATCTCCCTCGCCGACCTGCCGCATCTTTGCCTGCCCGCCTCCCGCCGCAAAGTCCTCAAATCGAAAATCCGGGGCGGCTGCCCGCCCGGCGAGCTTTCCCTCGTCTTCCTCACCGACCCGGCCCTTGCCAAGATCCACGCCGACTTCATGGACGACCCGACCGCGACGGATGTCATCACCTTTGAAGGCGACCCCGCCGCCGGCCTCGCCGGGGAAATCTGCGTCTCCGCCGACACAGCCTGGCGTTACGTGGAGGGCCGGTCTCCTGACCGGCCGCGGTCGGCCCGGGGGCCGACGCTCCAAACAAATTTCTCCGCCGAACTAACCCTCTACCTTG
Organism: Verrucomicrobiota bacterium; assembly: GCA_030916665.1. Taxonomy (GTDB): domain Bacteria; phylum Verrucomicrobiota; class Verrucomicrobiia; order Opitutales; family Opitutaceae; genus Lacunisphaera. The sequence goes on along the minus strand of JAUPWC010000431.1, from coordinate 3,633 downwards.
TCCACGGCTGGCTGCATCTCGCGGGCTATGACGACCTCCAACCGGCCAGGAAGCGCCGCATGCGCGCCGCCGAGGCTCGGGCCATGAAGCTGCTGCGGAAGCACAACGCCCTTCCGGTCTTCCGGTTGCTGTAGCGGCGGCATACCTATGACCGTCGCCGGCGCTCATAGAGCGCCGCTACAATCAAAAATCAGTGTGCAACCGCGGCCGACTGTGGTTCAATCCACCGTTCATGTCCGAAACCCGGTTCACCTCCCTTCGCAACGCCTTCCTCACCGGCCTCCTGCTCGTCGCACCGCTGGTCGTCACCATCTGGGCCATCCGTGTCCTGATCGGCATGGTCGGCGGCTCCATCACGCCGCTCTTCGCCCCCTACCTGCCGCAAACGCTGCAGCACCTACCCGCCCTGTTCTGGGATGTTGTCACCACGATCATCGCGCTCGGGCTCATCACGTTACTCGGCTATGTCTCTCGCCTGTTCCTGGGCCGGATGCTCGGCGCCGCGGCGGAGCGCTTCATCCAGAGCATCCCCGGCGTGGGCAATTTCTACAGCAGCGTCCGGCAGTTCATCGAGACCTTCGGCACCAAGGATCGCAGCCAGTTCAACAAGGTTGTGCTCGTGCAGTTCCCGCGCGCCGGCTCCTGGAGCCTCGGCTTCCTCACCAACACCGCCGCCGGTGAACCGCATGCGCACTTCGCCGCCGAACACTGGGCCGTCTTCATCCCCACCTGTCCGAGCCCGGTCAACGGCTTCTTCATGTATCTGCCGCGCGCCGAGATCATCGAACTCGACATGCCGGTCGGCGACGCGATGAAAACGATCATCTCCTGCGGCGCTGTCCTGCCCGCCTGGACCGATCCCGCCGCCGCGAAAGCTGCGCTGACGTCCCGCTGACTGTAGGGCGGGGTCTACGAACCCCGCCCCCTCCCCCCAGCCGCAAATGCCCGGCCAGTCGCTCCAAACCTCCGCCTTCATCCTCTCCCGGCAGCCGTCGGGATCGGACACCTTCGAGCAACTGACCGCCTTCTCCTCCGAGCACGGCGTGTTGCACCTGTTACGACGCCTCAAGCAGAGCAAGGACGCCGCCACGCCGCTGGACCTTTTCGATGAAGCAGAACTGTGGCTCGAATCCTCCAGCCAAGGCCGCACCTGGTTCATCAAGGAGCACCGCCATCTCCAACGCCACGAGGGCATCGGCCGCTCCTACGAGGCCCTCAAGGTTGCCGCCGCGTTCTCCAGTCTCCTCACCCGCAACCCCGTGCCGGACGAGTCGCGTGACGCTGTCGTCGGTCTGTTCCGCACCAGCCTCGCCGCCCTCGCCGGCGGCGGCCGGCCCGACATCGTCTGGCTCAAGACGCTCTACTGCCTGTTGCGCGACGAGGGCTACCCCGTGAAACAGCAATGGTGGCCTCAACTCACCGGCGCCGACCGCGACACCGCTGCCCAGCTGCTCAATCAACCGCTCGCCAGCCAGACCGCCGAGCCGGCCGATGTAGCCCGCGTCGTCCGCCGTCTCGAGGATTGGGTCAAAGCTGAAACAGAAATCCGGTTGTAGGCATTTTTGGAGGCGGGGTGCCCCCACCCCGTGAGGCGCCCACGAGGTGCATCACCTCCGCCTCCGGAATCTATCCGCTTCCCTTCCGTGTATTCCGTGTGTTCCGTGGGCCGTCCCGCATGCATTTCTCCCTCGAACACCGCACCGTCAGCCTGAGCGTCGGCGAATTTGCCGGCTTCAGTCTCGGACCACAGGAGAGCGGCGGCGGTCCGCAGGGACTCTGGCGCGCCCAATTGGGCCAGCACTGGCACAACGAACTGCGCAAACGCACCGAGCAGGAATTCACCACCGACGGGGTGTTGCGCGGCGATGTTCAATTCGAAATCCCAATCAACGGCCGCCTCACCCACCGCGGCTGGCACTTCGATCTCCAAGGCCGCATCGACCAGATGATTCCCGCAGACTGTAGGGCGGGGTCTCCGAACCCCGCCGGTTCGGCCGCCGTGGTCCTGCGTGAAATCAAAAGCGTCACCCGCCCGCTGCCGGCCGATGAGCCCGCGCTCCGCACCGACTACCCCGACTACTTCCTCCAACTCGCCGCCTACGCCGTGTTGCGGCGCACCCTCGGCCAGCCGGTCTCCGGCGCGGAGCTGGTCTTCGTCGAGGCCGGCTCGGGTGTCGTCCAGACTGTCGCGCTGACTCCGTTCGACGAGGCCCTGGTCTTCCACCAACTCGATGCGGTCGTCGAGTTCCTGAACCTCCGCCTCCGCGCGACCGAGCGCCGCCGCGCGCTGCAGTTCCATTCCCCCTTCACCACCCTCCGTCTGGGTCAGGAAACGATCCAACAGGATCTTCTCTGCGTATTCGACCAATCAAAAATCGAAAATCAAAAATCGAAAATTCTCCTGCTGGAGGCTCCCACCGGTTACGGCAAGACCGGCTGCGTGCTGGAATTCGCCCTCGGCCAACTCAAGGCCGGACGCTTTGCGCGCCTGATCTGGCTGACAGGCAAGTCCACCGGCCAGATCCAGGTCATGCACACGCTCCGGCAGATGACTGCATCGGCCCTGCCTTCTGGAGGGCCGAGCTCCCGCGAGGCCGGCTCGATCAACCCTCTTCCCGCCTGGCAGGTGCGCAACAAATCCGAGCACTGCGTGAACCACGAATTCCACTGCGTGCGCGACGGCTGTCACTACCTCCGCGACTGCGCCGAACGCTGGCCCGGCAGCGGCCTCGCGCGCTTCTACACCGACGACCAACAACTCCGCGACCTCGACACCCTGCGCGCCGCCGGTCGCGACGCCCAGATCTGCCCCTACGAGATCACGCGTGCCGCCCTGCCTTTCCAGGATGTCTGGGTCGGCGACTTCAACTACGTCTTCGCCCCCGACAACCGCGGCATCTTCTTCGAACGTCCCGGCTTCGACCCCGCCGAAACGCTGCTCGTGGTGGACGAGGCCCACAACCTGCCCTCGCGCGTGGCGGGGGCCTATTCCCACACCGCCAGCCAGACCGAAGCCCGCCTGCTGCTCGCAGAACTGGACCACCTCGGCGCACCCGCCGCGCTGGTGCTCGCCCTCGAGGAGTGGGTCCGCCTGCTGGATTCGCTTCAGCCCGCTGAGTCGCTCGACCCGGCCACCGAAGCCGAGATCCACGATCTGCTCGCCCGCCTCGCCAGGCTCGCCACCGAATCACCGTTGGACTACGTCGCGCTCGGGCCGCATCACAGCGAAACTCTCTGGAGTTTTCCGGCACTGCACGAGTGGATGCAGCAGACCGAACTCACGCCTCAATCAATAATCGAGAATCCAAAATCTTGCGCCTCCGAATCGCGCCGAATTTTTCGCGAGTTCGGCGGACGCATCCCGGGCGGCGAGCACGCCGCAACGGGAAAAATCCAGGGGCTGCTCTGGGTCGCCCGTCCCGGGCAGCTCGAGTTCACCTGCGTGGATGCCGCGGCCGCCATCGGAGCGACGCTCCGTCAATTCGGCGGCGCCATCCTGATGTCCGCGACACTGCAGCCGTATGCTGATTTTGCGGAGTCGTGCGGCCTGGATTCTTCCCCATGTGGGAGCGAGCTTGCTCGCGACATTCCGCCCGTCGCGTGCAAGCTCGCTCCCACAACCTATCAAACCCT
>JAUPWC010000430.1 GCA_030916665.1 Verrucomicrobiota bacterium | reverse complement strand
CGCCGGTATGGCCGCCATGCACGCGACCGGGTGTGGCGCAGAACTCGTCCCAGACGGAGGCGCCGCATCCGTCGCCGGCGGAGTGCCCTTCGATCTGGTAGGACGAGGTGGCGGCACCCCAGGTGAAGTCTTTCGGAAAACTCATGGCGGGAATGGACCCGGAGCCCCGGCCGGAGCAGCACGGGAGCCCGATGGTCCTGATATTCCGGCTATCCCGGCGTTTTCCCCTGACCCCGTCAAAACAAAGGAAGCCGGTTCTTGCGCTTGCTGATGAATGCCCCGGCCGACGGTGACACCAGCAACCGCCGTCCCCTTGGTCCGACTGGACGCAAAAGAAAGCCGCCCTCCGAAGAGGGCGGCGTGAAAAAACCGAGCCATTACACCAAGCGCCCGAAGCTTTTGGACTGTAGCGGGGTCGCTGACCCCGCCGCGCCCGAGGCGGGATCAGCGATTCCGTCCTTGTTGCTACAGGTGCAGCCACTCTAAAGTCCCAAAGGTGTGGGCGTCTGGAATGAGTCTCCCTATTTTCTGGGGTTAACCTGACAAAGGTGGTTATATTAACTTTTTCACCGACAAGGGACTGACCCGTCGCGTCGCGGGGCTCATTGATCGTGCCTAAATGGCAAGAGTGTCGCCCATGGTTCTGTCGCCCTGCGCGTAAAACGGCTGCTTCTTGGTGTCGATGTAACCGATAGGGAGGCTATCGAGCGAAATGCGCACCGGAGAGAGGACCGGGCTGGGATCCGTGCGCGAAGCGCGGAAAGCATGGGCGATAGTGCAGTAATTTTGTTCGCCCGGACTGTCAGGCGAGACCTGCCGAACGTCCCGGAGAGAACGGCGGTAACAGTCATGAGGCCAAGGGCGGCCGGGCGATCGAAGGGATCCATCCCGGCCCCGGGGCGGGGCCTCGCCCGACCTGCGGCAGAGGCGCTCAGGATGAGATCTTGTGGGAGCATCATGGAGGACCAGCTGCCCGACGCGGGGCGTCCCGGCGGATTCGCCCCGCCGTGTCAAAGCGCGGGGAACCCGATATTGTTCTTGCTGATGACTGTCCGGCCCGCCGTCAGGGCGCGGCCGGGCGTCGTTTCCGTTCCGTCCGGCAGGGCGGCACGTCGCTGCCGTCCACCCAGTCGCCCTCGATGAACGTGCTGTTATGGGGCCGGCCCGGACCGCGCTGGTTCGTGCGCAGGAGGATCGCGAGCTGCTCGACCGCGCGCGCGCCCACAATGCGGTGATTCTGGCGGACGCCGGCATTGACGCCGCGCCCCGGCTCCAGATCAAGGGAGGCGACCACGATGTCCCGCGGTATCCGCCAGCCCGCGCCGCGGAGCGCCTCCGGCACCTCCGGCTGGTTGCTGACAATGACCTCGATTTTATGGGTCTTGATCCAAGCCGTCAGCCGCCGTGCCATATTCGCCGTGTCCAGGTTGACGGGAAGGAGCAGGGGTGGAAGGTGTCCCAGTTGGGCATGCAAGGAAACCTCGACGTAGTAACCGGCGGTGAAGGCGTTCCTCAGATAGGTTTCCTCACGCTCGCCGACGGCCAGCCCGATGCGACGGTAACCGAGGTGGTGGAGCCGGCGCACGGCCTCGCGGGTGATCTCCGTCTGATGGCTGGAGACCGTGTGCAGCGCGCTCTCAAGCTGCTGCGACTCGATCCGCACGACGCTGAAAGCGTCCCAGTCCATCTCGAAACGGATCAGCCGGTCGCCAAACGCCGCCATGATCACGCCGACGATGCCACGCGCCTGCAGAACCGCCGCGATGCGCTGGCCCGCCCCAGCCGTCTTGTGCCCGAAATAAAAAATCTCCAGCTGGTAGCCAATCCGTTCCGCCTGCCGGCGCGCGCCCTCCAGGAACAACCAATGGGGGTGCGACGCCTTCAGCTCCGCCTGGTCACGGAAGTTCAGGAGAAAGGCCAGGGTCGTGGGCGCCTTCACCTCGCGGCGGCCGAAGCGGTAGTGGCTGAGCGCCGCCAGCATGGGATCAGGCCGGTAGCCGAGGCGGTCGGCGATCTTTTGGATGCGCCGGCGGGTTTTCTCCGGCAAGCGCGGATTGTTGCGCAGCGCCAGGGACACTGTCGTCTGATGGACCCCCGCCGCATGCGCGACCGCTTGCATGGTGACCCGGGGTGGAAGCATGGCGACGCGGTAATCCATTTCCAGCCCTCGGCAAGCGCAAATGTTCCCCGGGCGATCTCCGGCGCGTTGGTTGGACTCCCGGCCTGGATGGCCAGGGAGCGGGAAAGCCCCGCCGCTGGCGTTGGAAGAGGGGAAAAGGGTCAACCAGGTTTTCTGTCTTCTCGGACCAACTGTTCCCATGTCCCCGGATCATATACCGGGGTGAACCGATGCCCGCCTCACGCCCTGCTTGGCCCGAGTCTTGCCGCTCCGCCCTTCGCGTCTTTGCGACCCTGCGTTGGAATCCTCGGCTCGCCTGACCCCTACTTCTTCCCGTCCGGAACCGTCTCCTCCACCTCCAGCGGCGCGATAATCACGCTCCCTTCCCGCATTTTGCCGCTGTCGACCCAATCCGGGGTGGTGTCCCGGCCAAACACCGGACGGCCGCTCGCCGCCAGAGCCGGGATGACCGCCGGGAGATTGGTGACCACCGCAGGCGTGCTCATCTTCGCCATCCACAGGAGCTTTTTTTGGCGCTGGCGCGCCGCCGCATAATCAAAGGCCAGCAGGATCACAAAATACCGGTCGTCCCGCGCCGCCCTCCGCAGCTCCTCCATGTTCCGCGTCACCAGCCGGCCGGCCTTGTAGACACCAAACGGTGCCCACGCTCCGAATCATGCCCTCTGTGAACGTGCGCGTGGATGCGTTACATTAACACCGTGCGAGGCATTCCGCTCCGCACAGTGTCAAACCATCCATCGCAAGAAAATCCCATGAGCAAAACCATCGCCACCTTCTATCACGCCGGCTGCCCTGTTTGTCTCGACGCCGAGAGCGCCATCACGCGCTACCTCGACACCACCAAGGTCAACCTCGAGGTCGTCCACCTTGGCACCGCCAAGAACCGCGTCGCCGAAGCCGAGGCCGCTGGCGTCAAATCCGTCCCTGCGCTCGTCGTCGGCGGACAAACGTTACACCTCAACTTCGGCGCGCCCATGAGCGCGTTGAAGTAAACAATTCCGCTCTCTCACCGACTCAACTACGCGCCGATTCTATGAAACAGTTTTTGATCTATCTCTGTGTCGCACTGGCGGCGCATCCTATCCTCCAAGCCTGCGAGCAGTGCAGTTCGTTCAATGGCCCGGACTTTGTCATCAAACAAGCCGCCGGCCGCTACGACGCGGCAATTGATTCGATTGTCCTCGACGTCTCCGTCGAGGGCCGTGCGGGCAACACCCGGCCGAAACCCATCGGCAAACTCGACGGAGCTCCGGTCCTCGGCTATGTGTTCCCCACCACGTTGAAATCCACGGATGTTGGTTTCAACCCGACCGAGGGCATCGTCGCCCTCGCGCTCACTTCGCATCCTGACTTCGACGACTCTCCGATCTGGGATGAGAATGGCGACGGGATCTTCGACAACGACGGCCTCGTGTGGCATCCACACTGGGTCATTTTGATCGAGGATAATCGCGTCGCCGGGGGCCTCGCCGTGAAGGAATTCAAGAAAGGGGATGCGACCGTCAAGCTCCCGCCTACGGCACCTGGCATGCCGATGTATATGGATTCACCCGGTTTCAACGTCGTGACGAAAGACAACCGGATCCGCGTGATCGTGCCGGCCGCGCGGGTAAATCGTCGCACCGATTTCAAATTCGACGCGGTCACCTGCTACATGCAGGTCAACACCTCTGATATGATGATGCCGATGCTGGGTGTGATGACCGTTTACAGCGTGGCGTCGGGCAACCTCTCGCTGCCCTACGCCGTCAAGAACTAACTCTCCTTCCTTTGCCGGAATCAGGCGGACGTTGAGACCTAAGCGGACGTCCATTTCCGTTCCTATTTCTCGCTCCATGGCCGCGATTCCCAATCCGCTTGGTGGCAGCGTTGCCTTCCCCACAGCGCCACCCATCTCCGCCTCGCAATGGCTCAACACGCCCATGCCCCTTGCGTTGGACCAACTGCGCGGGCGCGTCGTGGTGCTCCACGCCTTCCAAATGCTTTGCCCCGGCTGCGTCTCCCACGGTCTGCCGCAGGCGATCGAGATTCAACGCACCTTCGACCCGCAAACGCTGGCGGTAATCGGATTGCACAGCGTATTCGAACACCACGACGGGATGACACCGGCGGCACTGCGCGTGTTTGCACACGAATACCGCCTGACCTTCCCGATCGCGGTCGACCAGCCGTCTGACGACCACCCATTGCCTCGGACCATGCAGGCCTACGCGATGCAAGGCACACCGACGCTGGTGCTGATCGACGCACTCGGACGCGTTCGTCAACAGCATTTCGGCGTTGTCTCCGATCTCTCGATTGGCAGCGAGATTGGACGCCTGCTGGCAGAGGGAGTCGATAGCTCACAATCTTTGTTCTGATCCCT
>JAUPWC010000005.1 GCA_030916665.1 Verrucomicrobiota bacterium | reverse complement strand
GGGGTCTCCGAACCCCGCCGCGAATGCGATATCGGCATCGAACAAAGGCGGGGTTCGGAGACCCCGCCAGCTACCCGGTCACTTTTTCACCGGCTGGAGCGCGGTGGCAAAGACATAGTCGGCCACCTTGATGCCGGCCTTCTGGCCCTCGACGTTGTCCACCATCACATGGATGCCGCCCCACAGGCGGCTCATGCCGACCTCATCGCGGCACTCGGACAGCTTTTTGAAAGTGCGCACGGCGCCGGGCAGGCCGTCGGAGGTCGTGGTGAACTCGATGTCATCGGTGCCGAACCAACGCTCAATCAGGCGCGAGCCCGCCGCGGAGAACGTGCTGTGGCCCGAGATGTAGCTCGGGAACGCCGGCGAGGCCATGAGTGGGATGAACTCCGGGTGGGCGACCGCGTGCGGGTTGATCTCCTTGGTGACCTCGCGGATGGCGGTCTCGGGACGCCAGGTGCGGTAGTGAAACTTGGTCTCCCAGATCGTGATGCCGGCGTCGGCCATCGCCAGGTTGAGCAGGGCGAAGAAACGGGCGGTGTCGGCGGTGGACAGCTTGTGGCGGCGCGTGAGGTCCTGCGCGATGACGTTCCAGTGGCCGGGCGGCGTGGCCGAGCCGAGGTCGTCGGCCCAAAAGGGAGCGGCGAGCGTCTGGTATTCGGTGCGCTCGGCGTTGTCGCGGGCGCCGATGCGGACGATCTCGGCCATCTCGTCGGCCGCCTGCTTGGAATTCACGGCCGGCGGCGGAGGCGCGCGGAACTGGTCGGGCGAGGTCATCACGAAGGGCACGACCTTGGCCCAGTGCGGGAGCACCGGCGGACGGAAACCCGGGGGTGTTTCACGCCAGAGGCCCGGCTCGGTGCTGCTGAAGACGCCCTCCGCGGGCTTGTTCCAGCCGCTCTGGGCGCGGCGGGCGAGGACGGCGTCGGCGACCTGCTTGCCGAATGCGATGCCGTCGGCCTTGGCCGGGCCGTCCGGGATGGCGGCCAGCGTCTGCTCATAGGCCCGGCGGTAGTTCTCGGGATTGGCGGCCTGCCCCCACAGGGCGTTGATCACCGTGTAGGCCGAGCTCGCGATGGCGGCGTCCAGGTTGGCGCCGGTCGGGGCGGAGGCCTCGCCCTGCCAGGCGCGGTGCGTGCGCGTGATGCCGACGACGGAATCGTGGATGGCCGCGTGGACCGCCGCGAGATGGTGCGAGGCGATCGGGGGCGGCGTGCGCGCGAGACGGATGGCGTTCAGGGCCTGGTCGTTCCAGGCAAGCACGGCGTTGTCGGCAGCGCGGATATGAGGCGCAACGGCCAAGGCGAACAAGGCCAGCAGCGCGAGAAGCGGACGGGGGAATTTCATCGGGGTGCGAACAGGAACAATGCGTTGGGGTGGCGCCCGCGTGGAAGGCGGAAAACGGCGCGAGTCAGGGATATTTTACCCGGCAGGGGAACCCGTTTGGGGCGAAACGCCGCCATTCAGGGGCGAAAAACAAACGACCCCGGAGGCGCCATCGCCAACCGGGGCTCGTTACCCAAATAAACCTGTATGAACTGACCCGAACTTCACCCCTCGGAGCGAAAAAGGAAAGCCGGGCGGGACGAACCGCCGCATGGCAGGGACGAAGCGCGCGGAGACGGCGCCACCCCACCGGACATGCGTCTGGAACGCGGGCGACCCCGCCCGTGTCGGGGTGCGTGCCCGATCCTCGCGGCGGGGTCGCCGCGGCTCCAGACAGCCCTCTCTCCGCAATTCACCCCAAGCTGAAGGCAACCAGTCCCAGCAAACTTCACGCAGGACAAAATATGCGCAGGGTCCGCCACGCCGGAACCCAACCCTGATCCCGCCGGCACGCACCCCACGACCATGCCCACCACGCACTCCACCCCGTCCCGCCGGCTGGCCGTCCTGACCGGCCTGCTCGGCCTCCTCGCGCTGCCCGCCGTTTCCTTCGGCCAGGGCTGCCTCATCGCCCGCGGCGGCGGCAACGCCATGATCACCGACAGCTCCGCCTACCTGGAGCCCGGCACCTGGCAGCTCAGCACCGCCTACCGCTATTTCAAATCGCACCGCCACTTCGCGGGCAACGACGAGCAGACCCACCGCTCCGACGCCGGCATCGAGGTCTATAACTGGTCGAGCTTCTACGATTTCACCGCGACCTACGCGTGGTCGCGCCGCCTGAGTCTCAACCTCACGGTGCCCTATGTGCATCACAACCGCTCGTCGCTCTACGAGCACCTCGGCAACAACTCCGGCCAGCGCTTCCTGACCTCTGCCTCCGGCCTCGCCGACCTGCGCGGCAGCGCCACCTGGTGGGTTTTCAACCCGAACACCGATCATCTGAAGGGCAACCTCGCGGTCAGCGTCGGCCTCAAGGCGCCGACCGGCGTCTACAAGGCCCGCGACATCTTCATGCGCTCCGGCGGCCCGATGGAACGCTACGTCGATTCCTCCATCCAGCCCGGTGACGGCGGCTGGGGCTGGTCGATCGAACTGCAGGGCTTCCGCAGCATCGCGCACGGTCTCTCGATCTACGGCAACGCGTTCTACGCGTTCAACCCCGAGGAACGCGTCGAGGAGACCGGCTTCTCCATCCCTGATGGCTACATGGCGCGCGGCGGTTTCGACTTCGTGGTGCCCGCGGTCAAGGGCCTGTCCGTGAGCCTCGGCGGCCGCATCGAGGGCGTGCCCGGCAACGACGCCTTCGGCAACAGCCGCGGCAGCCGCCGTCCCGGCTTCGCCGTCGCGGTCGAGCCCGGCGCCACCTTCAGCGTGGGCCGCTACGCCGGCACGATCACCGTCCCGGTTGCCGTCTATCGCGCCCGCACCACGACCTTCGGCTCGAGCCGCGCGGGCGACGCCGCCTTCGCCGACTGGACGCTCAACTTGAGTTTCTCGGTCCGGCTCTGAACCACGGGAGGGAACTCACTTCTCTGGAGGCATCTCCTCACAGCGCGGCGCCCCGGCACCGCGCCCCTGCAAGCCCAGCACAACGGCCGCCAGCAGCGAATCCTTGGTGAACGGTTTCGCGAGGAAACCGGCGAAACCGAGCCTTTCGCTGGCTTCGCCGTCCAGATTGCCGGCATATCCGGTAGCGAGCAAGACAGGAAGATCTGGCCGGATGATCCAGGCCTCCGCGGCAAACCGGGTCCCTTTCATGTCGGGCATGAGCTGGTCGGTGATAACCAGCCGCCAATGGTCCGGGCGGTCGCGCAATGCCGCCAGCGCGAGGTGGGGATCCTGGAAACCCTGGGGCCGGAAACCGTAACGCTCGAGCACCGCGGTCGCCACGCAAATCACCTGTTCTTCGTCGTCCAACACGAGAATGGGCTCTCCCCGCCCCACTACCTGCGCCACCGGGAGGCCGGGGGCGGTGGCAGCCGGCCCCGCGGGAGAAGCGGCGGGCAGAAGGATCTCGAATTTCGAGCCGAGCCCCGGCGTGCTGGCCACGCTGATCATGCCACCATGCTGCTTCACGATGCCATGCACCACGGCCAGACCCAGTCCGGTCCCCTTATCCTTGCCCTTCGTGGTGAAGAACGGATCAAAGATTTTCTCGCGCACGGCGGCACTCATGCCGACACCATTGTCCGCCACGACGAAACGCACAAATCGACCGGGCTTCAATTCCGAGTGGGCCGCCGCCGCCTGCGGGCCGATCTCGACCTCGTCCAAGACCAGTTCCAACCGGCCGCCGTTCTCCTCCATGGCGTGCGCCGCGTTCGTGGCCAAATTGACGACGATCTGCTGGAGCTGCGTGGCGTCGGCCAGGACCGGAGGCAGGTGGGCCGGAAGCCGGCTTTCGATCCTGATGGTGGAGGCAATCACCGGGCGCAACAGCTTGAGCGATTCGTCAACCACCTGCGCCAGCGACACGGGCCCGAGCCGCTGGTCCTGGCGCCTGCTGAAAGCCAGGATCTGCTGCACCAGGTCTTTCGCCCGGTGCGAGGCAATCAGGGTCTGCAGCAGGAATCCCCGCGCCGGGTGCTGCGGCCCGAGATCAAACTCCGCCAGCTGCGCGTTGCCGATGATGGCCGTGAGCAGATTGTTGAAATCGTGGGCAATGCCGCCGGCCATGGTCCCGATGGCCTCCATCTTCTGGGAATGCCGGAGCTGTTCCTCGAGCTTGGCGCGGGCGTCGGCGGCCTGATTGCGTTCGGTCACATCGCGGCCGATGCCGAGCAGTCCCACCACCTTGCCCCCTTCCCGCTGCGGGGAGACCACGAACTCCAGCGTCACGAGGCCGCCCTGTCGGGTGCGGATGCGGAGCTCGAAGGACGGCGGCACGCCCCCCTGGACGACCTCGGCGAAACGTCCTTCAGCGAGGGCTACGTCCTCCGGCAGGAGCACCCGCTGGAACCGGTGTCCGATCCAGGTGTTCAGATCCCAGCCTGTGATGCGGCGCGCGGCGTCGTTCACCGACTGGATGCGACCGTCAAGCGTCAACGTGAAGATGGCGTCCTGTGCCTGGCTGATGAAATCGCGGAACCGCGTTTCGCTTTCCCGGCGCGCCGCCTCGGCCAGCATGCTTTCGCGACGTTCCAACAGGTGGGCAACCCGCTCGGCGCAGACCTCTGAAAGTGCAATCTCATCGGGGTGCCACTCGCGCACCCCGCCCACATGTTCGTGACACAGGACCCCGATCACCTGACCGCGCCAGCGGATCGGCGAGTCCAGCATCGCCCCAATGCCCAACGCAGGGAGGTAATTCCCGGCAAATTCCCGGGTGTCCGGGTGGTGAATCGCATCGGCGGCGCCGATTGTCCGGTCCGACTCGATGGCTTGGAAATAATGCGGGAACTCCGCGCGGGTGAGACGCTGGCCGCGCTCATGGTGATGCGCAGACTGAACAAACAGGCCTCCGCACACCATGGCGCTGTGCGCCTCGTCGAAAAGCCACACCCCGACCCGATCGACCTGCTGGCACGCAGCCACCAGCTCGGTGACTTCCTTCAACACCGTGTCGTAATGGGTGACATCGTCCAGATCCAGGTGCGCGAGGCGCGCGAGACCGGCATTATGCCGCACCAGCCGGGCGTCCCGCTCGGACATGAGCCGATCGCGCTGGTTGATCGAGTCCAGGAGTGAGTTGAAGGACCGCCCCAGATCACCCACCTCGCCGCGATCGTTTTCAGGAACGCGCAGGCCCAGGTCTCGGCTGCTGCCAATCCGGCCCACCGTCTTCGCCAGCGCTTGGAGCGGGCCCGTGATCTGCCGGCGTGCAGTGATCGCGATCAAGACTGAGAGCCCGACCACGACCACGGCCACGACCGCCAAGAGCACCGCATAGGGTTGGAAGCGCGCCTTCCACCCGGGAGTGCCGGCCTGCAGCCAGACCCGGCCGATGGTCGCACCCTCCGATTTTACCTGCACCGACACGATTGCCTTGTGGCCGACCAGCTGATCGAGCCGATCGGCCGGGGCAACCGGGGGAACCGTCTGGTCGTCGGAGCGCTGGTATCGGGCCAGCAGCGTTCCGTCCGTCTGATAAACGCCGGCCGCCTCGACCATGGACTCGTGCCGGAGCACCGAAAGGAGTTTCCCCGCCGTTTCCGGATCGTTGAACTCGAGGGCAGGCACGATGATCTCGGCAATGAGGTCGGCCTGGATCTTGGCGTTGTCCAGCACGCGCGGTCGAAAGGTCGTCACTTCGAACAACGCCACCGTGGCAACGGTGACCACCATCGCCAGCAACACGGCGATCAGGATCAGGCGGGCCAGCCGGGCCTGAACTGAATCCAGGACGACGCGGCTCATGGCGAATCCTTTTTACCCGCCGGTTCGCGGATGATGTGTCGCGCGGAGGGCAGCATCGCCGCGCTGAGCTGGACGCCGGCGGTCCGGGCCGCCGGCAGGCTGGCCCCAAAAACCACGCGCGCACCGCCCGCGCGGTCCTCCACAAAGAGCGAGAGCACCGCACCCCGTGTCAGGCCATCGAGCGAATCAGCCACTGTCACCACGGGCAGGTTGCTCAATTCGCGAAACCAAGCGGCTTCCTCGCGCTCGTGCTCTCGGCTGACAAACACGAGATGACAAGCCTTGGCCTCGGCGAGATCGCCCAGCTGCCTGAACTCGACGGGGCGGCCCTGGCTGGTGGCCGCTTGCACGGTTTTGGTGAGGGTCTGGCCGAACGGATTGCGCCCCAACACGCCGATGATGATCGGCGAACCCGGAGCGGCAAAGGCACCGGCCGGCCATTCGATGTAGCGGGTAAAACGCAGCAGATAGGCCGCCTTGACCTCATATTCGGTAATCTCGCGCGAGGTCAGCGCCGCGACCGGCAGGGTCGCGGCCGATGCCTCCGCCAATCCCATCCGCAGGCAGGCGACCAGCCCAAGCACCGCCCAAACCCGAAGCTGGCTCCGGCGGCACGTGGCAGTGAATGCGGTCGGAGGGCGTCGGACTGACATCGGCGAGAGCTGGGTTAGCGACGACGGTCGACGCGGAGATAAAACCCGCGAGCCACCGCCGCGCGGACCGTGAAAAAACGAAATTCGGCATGGGATGGCTCCAGCAGGTTCTGCCCGACGACCGAAACCTCCCAACCACGACCGACCTGCCGGCCGATGCGCAGATCCAGTGTTTCATAAGCCGGAATGACGCGACCGGTCTGATTCAGTTTCCCCACCGACCGGAACCACGCGTCGATTTCCCAGCTGGCGTCCAGGTTCCAAGAGGAGCGCAGTGAAACTTGGTGGCGAGGACTGAGATCGGCAATCGCCAACAGGCTGGTATCGGGGCTCGTATCGGAAACCTCCACGTCCAGATCCAAGTAGGTGTAGGCCACCTGCCACTGCCACCAGGGGAGCATCCGCCACACCGCCTGGATCTCCGCGCCACGGGAAGTGCCGAAGCCCTCGTTGTCCAAGTCTTGGTCGATCGCGGTCGGACCCACCGCCATGGAACGGGTGGTGACAAGGCGGGTGTAACGATGATGGAAGACCGTGGCATCCAAATAAAAACCGCGTGGAGCCTGCCAGCGCCAGCCAAGCTCCATGGCGGACAAGACCTCCGCCTCCAACGCCGGGCTGGGCAGGGTCCGGCTTTGGAAGCCCGGCACGCTCACCACCAAGACCTGATCATTCTCAAACCGCGAGGGAATGCGCGCGGCCCGGGACCAAGCGGACCAAAACGTGGTGTCCGACCGCGGCTTCCAAGTCGCGCGCACTGACGGCAAAAATTCCCACTGCGTGAACTCATTGTATTCGGCCTTGGTCCCGATCGAAAATTCAAACTTGCCCGCGGGTGGCCGATGCGCCGCCTCAATGAACAATCCACCCTGGTTGAACAATCGCTGCTCCGGCGTGAACTGCGACACGAAGCCCGTGGTGGGGTTGACCGAGTCGGAGAGCCGGCTCAGGCGGTAGTTCAAGCCCGCCGACCATTCGTAACCGGTCGCAAGCGAACCGGAAAGCAGACTGTCCAGCTCGAGCACCTCCGCTTCGCTCCGGTTGCCTCCGGAATCGCGCCGGATTACATCCAGGTAGCCCTGTAGCTGGAGATTCATTTCCCCAATCTGCTGGCGACGCCGGGCCAAAAAATGACCGCCGGAAGAATGGGCCTGGTCCGCCTGGCCCGCCACCAGCTGGTTCGCGGCGCTGTAGAAAACATCACCGGTCAGCATGGTCACAGCCTGGCGGTCGTCCTCCCGGTCGTAGCGGAAGCCCGCCCGCACCTGCGACCAGGCGTCATTGTTGTCCGCAAGGTTCAGGGGCTCGGAGTCATCGCGCGAAAAGGCTTTCACATAAACGCGGGCCCAGGCGTCGGTCCCGACGGTGAAGCCGCGCCGGGCGAAGACCTGACCCGATTCAAAGGTGCCGGCCACCGCGGCCAGCCGGTCGCCCTGGGTGTCGCGGGCCGACTTGGTGATGATGTTGATGACCCCGTTCACGGCATTGGCCCCCCAGGCCGTGCCCCCGGGTCCGCCGATTACCTCGATCTGTTCCACATCTTCCAGCGGCAGATCCCGGATGTCCCAGATGGTCGAGGCGAAGCGTTGCGAATAGAGCGACCGGCCGTCGATGAGCGGCAGCAGCTTGGTGGAGGCCGTGCCGTTGAAGCCGCGCATCGCGACGGCGTATGACCGGCTGTTGATCGCACCCACTTCGACGCCGGGGGCCAGCCGCAGCGCATCCGGGAGCATCAATGCACCCGACCGGCGAATATCCTCCCCCGTGATGACGTGCACCGCCGCCGCCGCATTGAAATATCGCTCCTTCCGCTTCGAAACCGTCGTCACCGTGATGCCAGCCAGCTCGTCGAAGGAAAGCTCCTGCAAGCCACCCACCGCACCGGGTGGAGTTGTCTGCCCGGTCATGCGTCCGGCCAGCAACACGCTAAGAATGATGACTGACCGCCCTGACAAACAGGCAACGACCGACGTTATCTTCCGTGGCGTCATATTGCTACAAAGCAATGTGCCGTGGAGACCGGACCGCCGTCAAATATCCTTTTGCTCTGCGCCGGGATGGGCGCGGCACGAGGAGATTCTTGCGTCGCCGTCATGACTGCCCGCGGATCATCGCTGCCAAGAAATTCTGAACGCGATCCGGCGCTCAATCTGCGAGATCGGCTGACCCGTGCGACTGTCGATCTCGGGACGCTGTGGATCGGCCAGATTGTCCCCGCTCAGCAGCAGCACGAGGCCCGGCTTGGGTTCCCAGGAAACCCTCAGTTCGGGCGAAAGAACCGCAGGGATCGGCAAGGCGCCGCTTCCGCTGAAATACCGGATCGCAGCCCCGATCGCCCAAGAGCGCCCCAGCCCGACCCGGGCATCGAGAAAGGCCGTGTGCCGCGGGGTCGAGACCTCCACGGCATTGCTGTTGACGCCGCCTGCAGGACCATCCGCCTCAATGCGCACGAACGAGTAGCCGCCTGAAATCCGCATCCGGGCATTCGGCTCATAGTGGAAGCTGAACTCCCCGCCATAGGCAGTGGTCGGCCTCCGGTTGATCAGATCCCAGCGCCAGACGAGGTAGTCCGTCGCTTGAAAGGTCTCGGGCAGAAAGGTTGCCCCCGCCACCGCTTCAAGACCATCGCCATAATCCTGCAGAAATGCCGCCGCATCGATTGTCAGTCCCGGCCGCGGCTGCATGCGCCAGCCGGCTTCACCCGCGACCGCCGTTTCCGCCCTGAATCCCTCGGAACCTTGCCACCGGATCAACGTGGCCGGAAAGCCCGGGCCCAGTGCTCCGGCGGGCAAGGCGGCGGCATCCAGACGCAGCCCGCGGTCGAACCGGGTGGGATTGCGCACCGCCCGCGACACCGCGGCCCAGACCACCTGGCGATCGGAAACCTTCCAAAGCAATCTCGCCCCCGGCTGAAGTTCCCAGCCGGAATAGGTGTGGTTTTCCAACCGCGCACCCAAGGTCAGCCGAATCGCCTCGCCGGTCGTTACCTCGTCCTGCACGAATGCCGAAAAAAGATTCAGCGTCGCGTCCTCCGGATCGAAGGCTGGCCGGAGGAAGCCTTCCGTCTGATCACGGCTGGTGCGCAGTCCTCCCCCTAATGTCCATTGGTGGATGCCGTGGGTCAGATTGCGCTGCATTTCGAGGTCCCAGGTGGTCCGTGATTCGCAAATCAAAGTCTCTTCGCGGCGTGCGTGGTCGGCCCAAAATTGGACAAACCATCCATCAGCGGCGTTGTCGTTGGCTTGAACCCGCCCCCGCAGGTTAAAACCGCGCACCTGCAGGCCGGTCGCGGTGTCGATCCGCCCCAGGCCCGGCGCCGACATATCGACAACAGGCTGAGTCAGTCCTCCTTCACCCTGGAACAAATCTCCCTGGAGGGTCAGTTCGGTCTTGCCCGTGAGTTTGCGGTCGGCCCTGAAGCCCACCTGGGTCTTGCGCCAGTCATCCCGCACCTCATCCCCGTTGAGCGCGCGCGTAGATTCCAGCTGCCGATGCTCGAAATAGTATCGTGCGGCCCAGCCGTCCTTCATGCCATACGCCTGCCGGGCGAATCCCCGCCAGCCCTCGGTGCCAGCCGTCGCACTGACCCTGGACCCGGGCTTGTCCTGGGCTGATGCCGTGACGACGTTGATCACCCCGTTGACGGCATTGGCGCCCCAGACCGTGGCGCCGGGTCCGCGGACCACCTCGATCTGCGCCACTTCTTCCATCGGCTGGCTCTGCATGCTCCAGTAAGTGCCGCCAAACAGCGGGGTATAGATGGAGCGCCCGTCGATGAGCACCAACAGTTTGTTGGCATACTGGGCGTTGAAGCCACGCACACTTACCCCCCACTCTCGCGAATTCACCCGCGCCACCGCCGTTCCAGCCGCCAGACGGAGCGCCTCGGGTATGGTTTCAAAGCCGCTCTCTTCGATCTGCGACCCGGTCACGACGCTGACTGCCGCCGGGACCAAAAACAGCCTTTCCTCTCTTTTCGAGAAGGTCGTAACCGTGACGTTTGCCAATTCCTCGAACGACATCTCCTCCAGCCCGGTCGGTGCCATCGCGGCCTGTTGCGCCCATCCGCACGCGACCAATGAAATCCAGCACACGAATGTCTGCCGGTAACCTTTGTAGGCCGTTCGTGGGGCACGACGGTTCATGGCATGGGTGTGAATCTGCACCCTCAACTCACCCGAGGCAAGCATTCGGTGGTTGCCTGATTTGCCCTGTCATCGCGAGGCCGGCGTAGCCAGCCCTGGCGATCCATGCAGCTGGATTTCTTCGTCGCGCGCTTCGCGCGACTCCTCGCAAGGGGAAACCAGCACACAACCCAGCGTCCCTAAACGGGACCTGACCGCAAGCCGTCGGCGATCCGGTTTACCGGCCATTGCCACGTTCGATCACCTCGGCGAGCGCCTCGGTCTTGAAGGGTTGGGCCGAGAAATCATCAGCCCGGTTTCTCCTTCAGCAAGGGTCGCACCTTCACCGGCGTCACCGTCCCGGTTGCAGTCTATCGCGCCCGCAGCACGGCCATCGGCTCGATCTCCGCGGGCGACGACGCCCTCGCCGACTGGACGCTCAACCAGAGCTTCTCCGGGCGGCTCTGAGCCGCGGACAACTCACCCCTTCCGACGGTGGCGAGCACTCGCCGTCGTTTTTGTTTTGGTCACACCCGCTCTTTAGAACGAGGTCACGAACCTCAGCATCGTGAGTTGGTTTCGGTAACCGGGGCCGACGTGTAAGGTGTACCGCAGCTCGTGCCGCAGCGCGACACCGCTCCGGCCGAGGGTGCGTTGCACCTCCACGGCACCGCGGCGAGTCCGGGCGCCAAAGTAATACACGATCCACGGGACTCCCTGCTCAAAGGTGTCCACAAGCGTGATTGGCTTGCCGATGGCCTCGAGATCCGCGCGGGGCGGTCGGGAATAGGAAACGACATCGCCGAAACGCCCGTGCACCTCTGCGGCCAGCATCCAGCGATCATTGAGAGCCCATTCCGCCCGAGCCGACCATTCGCGACCGGTGCGGTCGAAGGCGTGGCCGCTTGCCGAGAACCGCCGCCACTCGTGCCCGACTGACAGCAGCCAAGCCGTCCCGAGGCGCTGCCGCACGGAGAGGCCGACCGCGCCGCCCAGACCGCCGCGGTCATGCTCCCGGGCGACCCGCCATTCGCCTTCAACCTCCGCCGCCACGACCGGACGGTTCGGCCCCAAGCCGGGTTTGAACTCCCACGCCGCCGACAACGCCGGCGAGACAAAATCCAGCCCCTCGAACCGCGGCCAGGTCTCGATCCGCAGTCCGGCCGCGCCCCGGATGCGGTGTCCGTCAGGCAGGTTGCGCGCAATACCGGCATCCAGCCGCGCGTGCCACTGCAAGGCCGGCAACAGATCCTCGGGACGCTCGGCGTTCGTCACGTTGTCGTGCCAGCTCAGCCCCGTCTCGACACGGACAGGCCCGGCGGCGGCAACCGTGACGGCGGTCAACCCGAGGGTCGCAACCGTGAGCAATACCGGGGTGAAACAGCGCATGGCGGGAGGTAGGAGCGCCCGGCTAGGCCAGCTATTCCCTCGAATCGCCTGCGCGCGGGTCGTGTGCTGTAGCGGCGGTCTATGACCGCCGGACGGCGCTCATAGAGCGCCGCTACAATTTCCCCCTCACGCCTCGCCCGTCACAAAACGGTCGAGCTTGCCCCGCAGGCTGCGGCTGAGCGGGAGCGCGGTGCCGTCGCGCAGCACCACCTGGTAGTCGCCGTGCTGGGCCGGCTGGATCTCGCGCACTTGGTCGAGGTTGACGATCGCGGAGCGGTTGATGCGGGCGAAGCCCGCGGTGCCCAGGCGCGCCTCGATGGCGGCCATGGTCTCGCGCAGCATGAGGCGCCCGCTGGCGAGGTGGAGCATCACGTAGTTGTCGGCCGCCTCGACGCGCACGATCTCCTCGGGCTTGAGGAAGACGAGGCGGCCGTCGGCCTTGACCGTGATGCGGTCGGGTGCGGCGGCGGGCGCGGGCGCCGGCACCGCGGTGCGCCGCGCGTGGATCGCCTCCTGCGCGCGGCGCAGCGCCTGCTGGCAGCGCTCGCGGTCGAAGGGTTTCAACAGGTAGTCCACCGCCGCGACGTCGAAGGCATCGAGGGCGAAGCGCTCGTGCGCGGTGGCGAAGATGACCGCCGGGCGCCGGTCCTCGGGCAGCTCGGCCATCACCTGCAGGCCGTCGCAGCCGGGCATCTGCATGTCGAGGAACACGAGGTCGGGCGCGTCGCGCCGGATGGCCGCGATGGCGTCGGTGCCGCTGCCGCACTCGCCAATGATCTCGAAGGCAGGCTCGCCCGACACGAAGGCCCGGAGGCGGTCGCGGGCCAGCGGTTCGTCGTCCACGAGGAGGGTGCGGATTTTCATGGGGCTGAAGCTGTGGCCACGAAAAGGCCTGAAAATCTGAACCCAGACATCAAACCATCGCTTCCGTCATCCTGAGCCGGGCGAAGGATCCAAGCCGGGGTTAAAGTCTCGCCTCCATCCGTGGATCCTTCGCATGGCTCAGGATGACGTTGCGGGAATATTTCGTGATTCATGAATGAAAGGGAAATCCCGATTCGCGCTTCATGCGGGCAGACTGACCCGCACCTCCAGCCCGCCCTCGGGATGGTTGGCCAGCGTGAACTCGTGCCGGTCGCCGTAGAGTTCGCGCAGGCGGGCGCGGGTGTTGGCGAGGCCGATGCCCTCGCGGGTGAAGCCGCCGGGCGGCAGGCCCGCGCCGTTGTCGCGCACGATGAGCAGCAGGCGGGCGCCGTCGCGGCGCGCGCCGATCTCGATGTGCCCGGGGCCGGGCCGCGGCTCGATGCCGTGGCGGATGGCGTTCTCGACGAGCGGCTGGAGGATGAGGCTCGGCACCTCGGCCTCGAGCACCGCCGCGTCGGTGTTCACGCGCGCCGTGAGCCGGTCCCGGAAACGGATGCGCTCGATCTCGAGGTATTTCTCGATGAAGGCCACCTCGTCGCGGAGCTTGGTGAGCGGCTGGCCCGGGTGGTGCATGGTCAGGCGCAGCAGCTCGCTGAGGCGCACGAGCATCTTGTCCGCGGCGTTCACGTCCGTGTGCATGAGCGAGGCGATGCCGTTGAGCGTGTTGAAGAGGAAATGCGGCTTGAGCTGGCGCAGCAGCGACTGGAGGCGCGCTTCGGTGAGGTGCTTCTCCAGCTCGAGCGTGTGGACGGTGCGCTCGTGGTATTTGCGGTAGTAGTCCACCGCGTGGCTGATCGTCACGATGACGCCATAGACGAGGAGGTTGAACGGGTAGGTCTTCACCAGCAGCGGCCGGAAGACCTCGGCGAAGGCCACCGGCTCGTCCAACAGGCGTCCGTGCACGACCCCGACCAGCGAGCGCAGAAACACATAGACCAGCGAGAACACGAGTGCCGCGGCGAGATGCACCGTCGCCGTGCGCCACGGTTGCGCACCTTCCGGCGGAAAACGCCGCGCGACCACCAGGATCGGCACCGACAGCACGGCCCACACATACCAGTCTCCGAGCGAATACCCGATGGCCTGCCCCCAGGTGACCGAGCGCCCGAGCAGCGTGCTCGAGAGGTAGAACTGGCTCGCAAACGCCAGGCCCACGAGCGTCCAGAACGCCACGATGCCGGCAAAGCGGAGCAGGTTGCGACCGGGCGGGGAGGAGTCGGGCATTGCGCAGGGGGCTGGGCGGCTTATGTAGGTGGCGAACCATTTCGTGTCCACGACCTTTCGCACCGGACAGTGAGCGCCCCCGCCGCCAGCCCCCGCCCCGCCCCGCCGCCGGCCCGGCCCCCCGTGCCCGCGGTCGTGTCACCGCTGCTGCCGGTGCTGCTGCCGCTCGTGGTCACGGCCATCGTGCTCAGCGTGCTGTTCGCCTGGCTGTTCCCGCCCGCGGCCGATGCGGGCGCGCCGGCCGTGCGCTTCACCGACATCACCGCAGAGGCCGGACTGCGCTTCCTGCACCGGCAGGGCGGCGCCGATTCGCCCACGACCCTCGGCGGCGGCGTCGCGGTGTTTGACTTCAACAACGACGGCCGCCCCGACCTGTTTTTCACCAACGGCGCCGCCTGGCCCTGGGAGGAATCGCTCGACAAGCGGCTGACCGCCAGCGCCGCGCTCTTCCGCAACGACGGCGACGGCCGCTTCACCAACCTCACCGCCGCCGCCGGCCTCAACACGCCCATGCAGGGCATGGCCGCGACGGCCGGGGACTACGACGGCGACGGTCTCGCCGATCTCTTCGTGACCTGCGTCGGCCGCAACCGCCTCTTCCGCAACCTCGGCGAGGGCCGCTTCGAGGACATGACCGAGACCGCCGGCGTCGGCGGCGAGGAAAACACCTGGAGCAGCGGCGCGGCTTGGCTCGACGTGGACGCCGACGGCCATCTCGACCTGGTGGTGCTGCACTACGCGCGCTGGCCGCAGGAGGTCGGGCTCGGTTCGGCCTTCGGCGTCGCCGCGATGGGCCGCTCCTACGGCGCGCCCACGGGATTTTTCAGCACGCACCCGACCGTGTGGCGCAACCTCGGCAACGGCCGCTTCGCCACCCTGCCCGGCACGGCCGGCCTGCGCGAACTCGATCCCGAGACCGGCCGCGCCGTCGCCTGGCCGCTGGCGCTCACGCCGCTCGACGCCAACGGCGACCGCCGGCTCGACCTGCTCATCACCCACCACCAGCACGCCCCGTCGCTCTTCCTCGCGCGCGGCGACGGCACTTTCGAGAAACAGGCGGTGTCCGCCGCGCCCCGCCAGGAGGGCGCCGCCGTGAGCTTCGCCGCCACCGGGGTGCTGCCCGTCGCAAGATCGGAAGAGCGTCGT
>JAUPWC010000429.1 GCA_030916665.1 Verrucomicrobiota bacterium | reverse complement strand
ACGTCATCGACGTGCTGCTTGCCGCGCCCGCCAAGCCTGCCCCCGCCGACTTCGTCGCCAAGCTGAAGAAACTCCAGCCGCGCCTCTACTCCATCTCCTCCTCGCCCAAGGCGCACCCCGGTCAGGTCCACCTCACCGTCGGCGCCGTGCGCTACGACAAGGACGGACGCTCCCGCAAGGGCGTGTGCTCCACCTTCCTCGCCGAACGCGGACTCGCCGCCGGCAAAGTCGGCGTGTTCGTCCATTCGAACAAGGCCTTTCGTCCGCCGGCGAATGGCGACGCGCCCATGATCATGGTCGGCCCCGGCACCGGCATCGCCCCGTTCCGCGCCTTCCTTGAGGAGCGCCGGGCCACGGGCGCGCGCGGCAAGAACTGGCTCTTCTTCGGCGATCAGAAGGCCGCGAGCGATTTCCTCTACCGCGACGAACTCGCCGCCATGCAGACCGCCGGCACGCTGCACCGCCTCGACCTCGCCTTCTCCCGCGACCAGGCCGAGAAGATCTACGTCCAGACCCGCATGCTGGAAAACGCCGCCGAACTCTGGGCCTGGCTCGAAGCCGGCGCGCATTTCTACGTCTGCGGCGACGCCTCCCGCATGGCCAAGGATGTCGACCTTGCCTTGCACCAGGTGATCGAGAAGGCCGGCGGCAAATCCCCCGAACAGGCCGCCGCCTACGTGAACGCTCTCAAGGCCGCCAAGCGCTACGCCCGAGACGTTTACTGAAATGGTCGCGCCGAAAAAGCAGCCCCCGCTCCTGGAGCTCGTCGAGGAACTCCTCGCCGAGCAGGGCCGGCTGCAAACGCCGGTTGTCGTCGCGAGCCACGCTTACGATCAATCGAAAATCGAGAATCCAAAATCGAAAATCTTTCCCCAGCTCATCCCGTTGACCGCCCCCGGTCCGGGCGAACAATACGCCTTCGAGGTGGACCTCGACGCCTGCACCGGCTGCA
This sequence comes from Verrucomicrobiota bacterium, assembly GCA_030916665.1. Classification (GTDB taxonomy): domain Bacteria; phylum Verrucomicrobiota; class Verrucomicrobiia; order Opitutales; family Opitutaceae; genus Lacunisphaera. The sequence continues at coordinate 3,477 of JAUPWC010000429.1, read as the reverse complement.
AGGCCTGTGTCACCGCCTGCCACTCGCTCAACGGTCTCGACGACACCGAGGCCTGGCGCGACGTCGGCTTGATCAGCGGCGGCACACGCGTGGTGCCCTACCAGCAAACGGTCACCACCGCCTGCCACCACTGCGCCGATCCCGGCTGCCTCAACGGCTGCCCGGTGCTCGCCTACGAGAAGGACCCGATCACCGGCATCGTCCGCCACCTCGACGACCAGTGCATCGGCTGCCAGTATTGCATCCTGAAGTGCCCCTACGACGTGCCGAAATACAACGACCGGCTCGGCATCGTGCGGAAGTGCGACATGTGCCAGCAGCGGCTTGGCGCCGGCGAGGCCCCGGCCTGCGTGCAGGCCTGTCCCACGCACGCGATCAAGATCACCAAGGTCAGCATTCATGAAGCCGGGACGCCCTCGCCCCGGGTGGACACGAGCGCCTTCCTCAAGGCCGCGCCCGAGCCCTCCTACACGCAACCGACCACCCGTTACATCAGCAAGCGCCCGCAGCCCGCTGGGGTGCAGGCAGCCGATGCGGCGGTGCTCCGGCCGCAGCCGCCGCACTGGCCGCTGGTCGCGCTGCTGACCCTGATGCCCATGGCCGTGGGATCCGGCGTGATCGAGGTGCTCCACGATTTTCCCAGTCCGGCGGTCGCCATCGCCAGCTGGGCTGCGGGTGCCATCGGGCTGGCGCTCGCCGGCCTTCATCTCGGGCAACCCCTCCGCGCGTGGCGCATTTTCCTTGGCCTGAGAAAATCCTGGTTCAGCCGCGAGGCCGTCCTGTTCGGCGCCTGGTTCCCTCTGGCCACGGCCACCGTCGCCGCCCGGCTCGGCTGGCTGCCGCTGCCGCACCCCGCGCTGGCGGTCCTCACCGGCGGCACCGCCGCCCTCGGCGTGATCGCGCTTTTCTGCTCCGCGATGATCTACGCCGACACCCAACGCGTGTTCTGGCGCCTCGCCAACACCGGTCCGCGCTTCTTCGGCACCGCCGCCATCCTCGGCCTCGCGGTCGCGCTGACCGTCCCGGCCGCGCCGGCCGCCCTCGGCTACGCCCTGATCGCCGCCACGCTGCTCAAGCTCGCGTTCGAGGCCCGCGCCCTCGCCCCGCTGCAGGAGGAGGACGACGGATTCCACTCACCCGCCCGCCAGACGGCGCGCCTGCTCACGGGTCCGCTGCAACCGGCCAACGCCTTGCGCCTCACGCTCGCGCTGTTCGGCGGCATCGCGCTGCCGCTGGCCCTCACCCTCGGTGTCGCGCCGGCCGCCGCCGCCTGGGCGGCGCTGGGTCTTTGCGTCGTCGGTGAACTGGCCGAGCGTTATCTCTTCTTCCGCGCCGTGGACGCCCCCAAGATGCCCGGCCAGCCCGACCCCACCAAACGAAGCCACGCATGAGCGCCCTCGAAGAACTGTTGCTGGCCCGCAGCGGCCCGATGACCACCGAGTTGGTGCAGCACCCCGGCGACTTCGGTCTCGGCAAGCTGCCCGCGCGCCTCGCACCCGCCGGCACCGCCAAGGCCATCTGCGGTTTCTGCAGCACGGGCTGCTCGCTCAAGGTCCACCTCAACGCCGACGGCCAGGCCATCAACCTCACGCCCGACCCCGACTACCCCGTCAACCTCGGCATGGCCTGCCCGAAGGGCTGGGAGGCGCTCACCCCTCTCGCCGCGTCCGACCGGGTCACCACGCCTTTGCTGCGCGATGCCCACGGACAGTTGCAAACCGTGGACTGGACGCAGGCGCTCACCGTTTTCACCAACCGCCTTCAATCCATCCAGGCCGAGCACGGCAAGGGCGCCGTCGCGGTGCTCAGCACCGGGCAGATCATGATGGAGGAGATGGCCCTGCTTGGCGCGCTCGCGAAGTTCGGCCTCGGCATCGCCGACCTCGACAGCAACACACGCCAGTGCATGGCGACCTCACACGTCGCCTACAAGCAGTCCTTCGGCTTCGACGCTCCGCCGTTCACCTACGCCGACTTCGAGGAGAGCGACGTGCTGGTCTTCGTCGGCGCCAACCCCTGCATCGCCCACCCGATCATGTGGCAGCGGGTGATGCGCAACCGCCGCAATCCCGCCATCATCGTGGTTGATCCGCGCCGCACCGAGACCGCGATGGCCGCGACACTCCACCTGCCTGCCCGGCCCAAGACCGACATCACGCTGCTCTACGGCCTCGCCCGCGAGGTCATCCGGCGCGACGCCGTCGATGCGGCCTTCGTCACGGAGCACACCACCGGCTTCGCGGAGTTCGCCAGCTTCGTCAACGCCTTCACCCCCGAGCGTGTCTGCGCCGAGACCGGCCTCCGCCGGGAGGACTTTGACCGCACGGCCGAGCTCGTGACGCGGCCCGGCTCCCGGATTTCCTACTGGTGGACGATGGGCGTCAACCAGAGCCACCAGGCCACGCGCACCGCGCAGGCGATCATCAACCTCGCGCTCATGACCGGCCAGATCGGCAAACCCGGCACCGGCGCCAATTCCATCACCGGCCAGTGCAACGCGATGGGCTCGCGCCTTTTTGGCAACGCCACGTCGCTCATCGGCGGCTACGACTTCGGCAAGCCCGAGCACCGCAACCATGTCGCCGGCATCCTTGGCGTAGATCCCGCCGTCATCCCCGAAAAAGCCAGCCGCGCCTACGACAAGATTCTCGACGCCGTCGAGACGGGAGAAATCCGTGCGCTGTGGGTCATCGCCACCAACACGGCTCACTCCTGGGTCAGCTCGGACAAATTTGCACGTCTCCGCGACAAGCTCGATTTCCTCGTCGTGCAGGACATGTATGCGACGACCGAAACCGCCCGGCAGGCCGACCTCGTGCTGCCCGCCGCCGGCTGGGGCGAGAAGGACGGCGTGTTCATCAACAGCGAGCGCCGCCTCGGCTACGCCCGGAAGGTCGCCCGCGCGCCCGGAGTTGCCCTCAGCGATTTCGCCATTTTCCGCCTCATCGCCGAGGCCTGGGGCTGCGGGCCGATGTTCGCCCAGTGGACCTCGCCCGCCGCCGCCTTCCAGCTCCTTAAAAATCTCTCCCGCGACCAGCCCTACGACTTCACCGGCATCCGCGACCACGAGCACATCGAGGCCGAGGGCGGCATCCAGTGGCCGTATCCGGCCGGCACTGGGTCGGAGACCGGAGACCGGAGGATGGAGGCCGGAAAAGGCTCGATACCCATCCCGCCTCCTGTTTCCCGTCTCCTGTCTCCCGCGGGCGCAGAGCGCCGCCTCTTCGCCGACGGCCAGTTCCACACGCCCGACCGGCGCGCCAAGTTTCTCTTCGCCGAGCCTGTGCCCCTGCCCGAGCCGACCGACGCCGCCTACCCGTTCCTGCTCAACACGGGCCGCGGCTCCTCCGCGCAATGGCACACCGGCTCGCGCACCGACAAGAGCGCGGTGCTGCGCAAACTCGCGCCGACGCGACTGGGGGTGGAGCTGAACCCGGCGGATGCGGCGCGGCTGGGCGTGGCCGGGGGGGAAGGGGT
>JAUPWC010000043.1 GCA_030916665.1 Verrucomicrobiota bacterium | reverse complement strand
TAACCAGGTGAGGACATTGATGCAGTATTGGCCGACGAAGATGCCGACCAGCATGCGGTTTCCGAGCAGTTCCCAGACCAGGCCGGGCCGGGTTTGGGCGCCGCCGGTCTTCGCGCCGTCAAGATCCACGAGACCGCCGCCGCTCCTGATGTGCTCGATCTCGGCCGCATTGGCCCATGGATGCGCCCGCGGGCTGTGGATGATCTTCGGCCAGAGCAGGCCGGTCACGATGCCCAGTGCGCCCATGCTCCAGAAAACCCACGGCCAGCCGAGGTGGTGCGTCAGTGCGCCCATGAGCGGATAGAACAGCACCGTGGAAAAATACTGCGCGGAGTTGAAGATCGCCGAGGCGAGCCCGCGCTCCGTCGTCGGGAACCAGCCGGCCACGATGCGGCTGTTCGCCGGGAACGAAGGCGACTCGGCCGCGCCGAGCAGGATGCGCAGCGTGAAGAGGGTCACCGCCGCCGCCATGCCCGCGCCGACGACCCCGACGAAGCCCTGGAGGAAGGTGAAAAAGGACCAGGTGATGATGCTCCACTGATACACGCGCTTGGTGCCGAGCCGGTCGAGCAACCAACCGCCGGGAATCTGCAGCGCCACGTAGGTCCAGGAGAACGCCGACAGCAGCCAGCCCAGCGCGACGGAGTCGAGCTGCAGGTCCTTGCTCAGGGTCGGGCCGACGATCGAGAGTGTCGCGCGGTCGGCGTAGTTGACCGTTGTGACGATGAACAGAAACGCGACGATGCCGTAGCGAACCCGAGTGGGCTGGGGCATGGCACCGGAGGAGGGAGCGCTCATGCAGGGCGGGACAGGCGGGCCTTACTGCGGACCGAGCGCCTGGATCAACGCCGCGAGCTTGGCGGACTCCTCCGCGCTCAGGTCCACGAGCGGCGGGCGCACGGGGCCGGCGTCTTGGCCGACAATCCGCGCGCCGGCCTTGATGATGCTCACCGCGTAACCGGGCTTGCGGTTGCGAATCTCGAGGTAGGGCAGGAAGAAGGAGTCGAGCAGCCGGCCCATCGTGGCGTGGTCGTCGGCCGCCACCGCGCGGTAAAAATCCATCGCGGTCTTCGGAATGAAATTGAACACGGCCGAGGAATAAACCGGCACACCGAGCGCCTTGTAGGCCGCGGCATAGACCTCGGCCGTCGGCAGGCCGCCGAGGTAGGCGAAGCGGTCGCCGAGCTTCCGGCGGATGGACACCATCAGCTCGATCTCGCCGATGCCGTCCTTGAAACCGACGAGGTTGGGGCAGCGCTCGGCGAGCTTTGCCAGCGTGTCGGCCTGCAGGCGGCAGGCGCCGCGGTTGTAGATGATCACGCCGAACTTCACGCTGCGGCACACGGCTTCGACGTGGGCGGCGAGGCCCTCCTGGCCGGCCTCGGTCAGGTAGTGCGGCAGCAGCAGCACGCCCTGCGCGCCGAGTTTTTCGGCCTCCTGCGCGTAGGCGATGGCCTGGCGCGTCGGGCCGCCGGCCCCGGCGATGATGGGCACGCCATCGCGGCAGGTTTCCACCGCCGTCTTCACCACCGCGTCGTAGTCGGCCGGGGTCAGCGAGAAAAACTCGCCCGTGCCGCCCGCGGCGAAGAGCACGGTCGCGCCGTAGGGCATCAGCCACTCGAGGCGCTGGCGGTAGGTGTCGGCGCGGAAATCGCCGGCGGCGTCGAAATCGGTGACCGGAAAGGAGAGCAGTCCGGCCGACATGGTTCGCTTCAGCACTTCAGGGGTCATGGTGCGCGAGGGTTGCCGCCGAACCTGCCGCTCCCGCGAACCGATGCAAGACCCGAGCGGGCGGAGCGGTTTCACCGGTGAACGATGACCCACATTTTCTCCATGACTCGCACGGACACCGGACTAACTTCAGCCGTCATGAGCGTCCCACTTCTCCTGCACGCCGTCGGCCGGTTGCCGGCGCCCGGCGACAACGTCGCCATCGCCATCCGGCGGCTCGAGGCGGGTACGGTGATCGCGCTCGGGTCCGGCGCGCATACGCTCGCGCACACGGTGCTTGAGGGTCACCGCTTCACCGTACGGCCGGTCGCGGCCGGCGAGGCGTTGCTGTCGTGGGGGCTGCCGTTCGGCCACGCGCTGGTGGCGATTCCCGCCGGCACCTACGTGTGCAACCAGTCCATTCTCGACTGGCTCGTGCTGCGCCGCGTGGAGCTGACGATCCCCACGCAGCCGAATTTCGCGGACCACCTCGTGCCCTTCGCGCTCGACGAGGCGGCCTTGCAACCGGCACCGCCGGTGGAACCGGTTGCGCAGCCGCGCACCTTCGCCGGCTACCGTCGTCCCGGCCAACGCGGCGTCGGCACGCGCAACACCATCGTCATCCTCGGCACGACCTCGCGCACGGCGAGTTTCGCGCGCCAGCTCGCGGCGCGCCTGCAGGCCCTCGCCCGCGTGCATCCGTCGCTCGACGGCATCGTGGCCATCGCGCACACCGAGGGCGGCGGGCCGGGCGAGCCCAACAACGCCGCCGAGATCCTGCGCGCGCTGGCGGGCTTCATGGTCCACCCCAATGTCGGCGCCGTGCTCGCCGTGGACTACGGCGTCGAGCCCGTCGGCAACGCCCGGCTCCAGGCCTTCATGCGCGAGCGCGGCTACCCGCTGGCCGACGTGCCGCACGCCTTTCTCAGCATCACGCGCGGGCTCTCCGCCGCCCTCGCCGAGGGCGAGGCGCTCGTGCGCGGCTGGCTGCCCGCGGTCGCCGCCCTGCGGCGCTCCGACGAGCCGCTCGCGCACCTGCGCGTGGCGCTCCAATGCGGCGGCTCCGACGCGTTTTCCGGCGTCTCGGGCAACCCGCTCGCGGGCGCGATGGTGCATGAGCTGGTCCGCCACGGCGGCATCGGCGTGCTGTGCGAGACCGACGAGCTGGCTGGCGCCGAGTCCTACCTGATGAAGAACGTGCGCGACGCCGCCACCGCCCGCGCGCTGCTCGACCGGATCGCGCGCTTCAAGGAGCGGCTCGCGTGGCACGGCGTCACGCCCGAGAGCAACCCTTCCGCCGGCAACAAGCTTCGCGGTCTCTACAACATCACGCTCAAGTCGCTCGGCGCCGTCCACAAAAAGGACCCGCGCACGCGCATCGACCACGTCATCGACTACGCCGATCCGCTCGGCGCGCCGGGGTTCTATTTCATGGACAGCCCGGGCAACGACCTCGAGGGCATCGCCGGCCAGGTCGGCGCGGGCTGCAACCTGTTCCTCTTCGTCACGGGCAACGGCTCGATCACGAACTTCCCCTTCGTCCCCACGCTCAAGCTCACCACGACCACGCGCCGGCACGAGCTGCTCGTCCACGAGATGGACATCAACGCCGGCCGTTACCTCGACGGCGAGAGCTTCGAGACGCTCGCGGCGGAGTCGTTCGAGCTGCTGATCGCGTCCGCCTCCGGGAAGAAGACCAAGGGCGAACAGGCCGGCCACTCGCAAAGCTCGCTCTGGCGCAACTGGCGGCAGACCGACGCCTCCCGCCTCGCGGAGATCCGCGTGCGGACCGCGCCGGACGGAAAGCCGCTGGTGGCGCGACTTGACCCCAAGGCGCGGGAGGATGAACGCAGCGGGGGAAAGCACGCTGAGGTCAGCGCGCTCCACCTCTATCCCAACGGCCCGCGTTTCGGCACGGAGCGCGTCGGCCTCGTCATGCCGACCAGCATGTGCTCGGCGCAGATCGCGCGGATGGCGGCGGAACGCATGAACGCTGCCGGTCTCGCCGACCGGCTGGGCCTTGACCGCTTCATCGCGCTGGCTCACTCCGAGGGCTGCGGCTTCGGCGGCGAGACGATGTATCACCTGCTGCACCGCACCTACCGCGGCTACGCCACGCATCCGAACGTCGCCGCCGCGCTCCTGCTTGAGCACGGCTGCGAGAAGGTGCCGAACGACGTCATGAAACGCCAGTTCGAGCAGGCGGGCCTGCCGCTCGAGCGCTTCGGTTGGGCGAGCGTGCAGCTCGACGGCGGCATCGACAAGGCGCTCGGCCGCGTCGGGGCGTGGTTCAAGGGCGCGCTCGCCGCGCAACCGCCCGCCGCCCGCGTGCCGGCCGGGCTCGGCGCGCTCGCCGTCGGCGTCCTTTCCGCCGGACCGCTGGACAACGCCGCCACGGCTTCGCTCGTGGTGGCGCTCGAAGCGATCCTGGCCGCGGGCGGCTCGGTGCTGATCTCCGAGGGCGACCGCCTGCTGGCGGACCTGCGCTTTGTCACGATCCTGCTCGGGCGCATCCCGCCGCGCGCCACGCTCGCCTACGGCCAGCCACTCACGGAGCCCGGCCTGCATGTCGTGCAAACCGACACCGATCACTGGACCGAAAATCTCGCGGGCCTCGGCGCCTGCGGCGCGCAGGTTTTCCTCGGCTTCGTCGGCGACACGCCGCAGCAGGGCCACCCGATGCTTCCCGTGTGGCAGATCGCCGGGGCCGGCACGTTGACGCCCGGCGCAGCCGGGGATGTGGATCTGATTTTGCCCGCGACCGGCACTCACCAGCAGGAGATCCTCGGTCTTGTCATCGCGACCGCGACCGGCGAGCGCCAGCCCAAGGCCAACGCCGGCGGCTTCGTGGACTTCCAGCTTACGCGCGGCTTGCTCGGCGTGACCACCTGAGGCATGAGTTTTTCTCCCATGGAAGCCGCCGCGATTCCGATCCTCATCGTCGATGACGATCCGACGACGGCGGCCATGCTGCGCGGTCTGGTGCGCAACCTTGGCGACGGGCTCGCCTGCACCTCGACCTGCGTGAACACGGGCGCGGCGGCCCGGAAGGAGTTCGCGCGCGGCGGTTACGAACTCGTGCTGCTCGACTATCAGCTCCCCGACGAGGACGGTCTCGCCTTGCTGGCGGCGCTGAACGCGCAGCCGGAGCGGCGGCGCCCGCCGGTCATCATGCTGACGGGCGCGGGCAGCGAGACGGTGGCCGTCGAGGCGATGAAGCTCGGGGCCAGCGATTATCTGATCAAGACGGCGCTGAACCACGCCACGCTGCGCCGGGCGATCAGCGCGGCGCTCGACCGGCGCCGGCTGGAGGAGCGCCTGGCCGAGTCCACGGACCTGCTGCGCCGGCAGCATGCGCAGATGGAAACCGATCTGGCCATGGCGCGCGTGGTGCAGCAGGCGCTGCTGCCCCAAGACTACCCGGTGTTTCCGCCCGGCGCCACGGCGGACGAGAGCCGCCTGCGCTTCGCGCACCGCTGGATTCCCACGCATCAGGTGGCCGGGGATTTCTTTGCGGTGTTGCCCGTGTCGGCGACGGCCGCGGGGCTGTTCCTGTGCGACGTGATGGGTCACGGCGTGCGCGCTGCGCTCATCACGACGCACCTGCGCGGGCTGCTGCACGAGCACGAGGCGCAGGCCGGCGATCCGGGAGCCTTTCTCACGGCGCTTAATCTCCACCTGCAGGCGCTGTTGGAGCGCGTGGGCGAAACGGTCTTCGTGACCGCGGCCTACGCCGTCGTGGACGCGGAGGCCGGCGAGCTGCGCTTTGCCAACGCCGGCCACCCCGCGCCGCTGCACCTGGAGCGCGGCGCCGGCCGCGTCTCGCCCTGCACCCTGCCCGACGGTCCGGGCCCGGCGCTCGGCCTGATGTCGGATTTTGCCTACGACACGGCCCGCCGGCCGTTCGCGGGAGGCGATGCCGTGCTGCTCTTCACCGACGGGCTCTACGAAGCGGAGGGCGCCGACGGCGAACAATTCGGCCAGAAGCGCCTCGTCGCGGCCGTGACGGCGCGCCTGGGCCAGCCGACGGCGCGGTTGCTCGACGGCCTGCTGGCCGACGTGGAGGCCACCCGCCCGCCCGGCGCGGGGCCGTTGCCCGACGACGTGTGCCTGGTGGCGGCGGAGCGGGTCTGACGCCAATTCCGGGCCGCACCAAACCTGCGCTTGTCATGCTGCGCCGTCGCGCTTTCAGTGCGCGTTTCATTCCACCCATGTCCCGCTCCCTCCGTCTCCTCCTGTCCCTCCCCCTGATCACCCTGCTGGCCGCCTGCGGCAAGCAGCCTGAAAAAACCGCGTCTGTCCCCGCTCCGGCGGAAGCCGCCGCGCCCGCGAAGCTCGAATCCGTGGACCAGCGCGCCAGCTACGGCATCGGCCACAACCTCGGCAGCAAGCTCGGGCAGGACAAGGTTCTCCAGCTGGACAAGGAGGCGCTCAAGGCCGGCCTCGCCGACGGCCTCGCCCAGACCGCCTCGCGCGTGACCGAGGCCGACCTCGATGCGGCGTTCAACGCCCTGCAGGAGCGTGCGCAGACCCAGGCCGCCGCCGCCGCGGAGAAGCAGCTGGCCGAGGGCCAGGCCTACCTCGACAAGAACAAGGCCAAGGCCGGGGTCACGGTCACGGCTTCCGGTCTCCAATATGAAGTGCTGAAGAGCGGCACCGGCGCGAAGCCCACGCCGACCAACACGGTGAAGGTTCATTACCATGGCACGCTCACCGATGGCACGGTGTTCGACAGCTCCGTCGAGCGCAACGAACCCATCGAGTTTGCCGTCACCGGTGTCATCCCGGGCTGGGTCGAGGCGCTGCAGCTGATGTCGGTCGGCGACAAGTGGAAGCTCACGATTCCGGCGAACCTTGCCTACGGTCCGCGCAGCACGGGCAAGATCCCCGGCAACTCGGTCCTCCTGTTCGAAGTCGAGCTGCTGGAGGTGAAGTAAGCCGGGGGCGGAATTTTTGGAGCCGGGGCGACCTCGCCCCGGAGTCCAGAAACCGGCCCGGCTCCATGGAATCAGCTCGCCGCTCCGGCCATGATCTGGGCGACGGTGCCGGCCTGCTGGCCGCTGAACTCGGTGCGCAGGCGGCCGCACTGGGCGTGGATCTGCTGTTCAAACTTCTGCAGGTTGAAGCTCGGATAGACGCTTTCGCGCAGGATCGCCCATTCCGCGGTTTCCGCGATGGGCTTGAGCTGGTCGGCCGACGGATCGCCGGAAGCGCCCACCTGGTTGTGCCGGCAGAGATACCGGGCGAGCGAGATGATGGCGACGAGGTTGGCGTCCGCGGTGGCGGCGGCGGGGTCGTCGATCCAGCGCATGACGTTGGCGAAACGCTGGGAGAGCCCGAAGCGTTCGGCAAAGTGCAGGCCGAGCTGCTTGGTCGTGCAGCCGAGGAAGAGCTTCTCGGCCTCGCGCAGGGGGAGGCGGTGCAGCCGGGCATGTTCCATGATCGCGCGGAAGCCGCCCGGATGGAGGTGGGCAAGGAGAAGCTTGCCGATGTCGTAGAGCTGGCTGGCGGCGCGGGCGGCGGGTTCGATGCTGTTGAACTCCAGGTCCCGGCAGATCGTCTGCGCGATCCGCGCGACGCCGCGCTGGTAGGTCCAGTAGCGCGTCCAGTTGAAGGCGGGCGGCAGATCCATGACGTGTTCTTCGATGATCACGAGGCCGCGCGCCTGCTGCTCGAGCCGCTGTTCGCCGAGCTGGCCGACGGCGAGGCGCGCATCCTCGATACGGTCGAAATCTTCGGCCGGCGGATGCGCCTTGTTGGCGGCGATGAGCATCTGCGCCGAGAGGCCCGGGTCGCGGGCGACCAGATCCATCAGGGGGTTGATGCAGGAGGGGTGGCCGTTGGCGACCATCTGAAACGAAGCGGCGGCGGAGCCGATCACGGGGCAGCCGGGCAGCGCGTCGATCGCGCATTTCAGGCGCTCGAGGATTTGCACGGGGCAACGGCCTTCGGCCGGCGCGGACTGCCATGAATTCTGCTCGGTGACGATGTGGGACGCCGCGGGGGTGCTTTCCGCCGTGGCGCTGAAATCGGGGGTGAGATCACGCTCGGGGTCCATGCGGCCGGCCAGCAACTGACCGCAAAAATCCAGCGTCTCCAAGGCCCCGGGCCAGGCGCCCCAGCGGCCCTCGGTCGCCAGTGTCGCGACGTGCTGCAAGGTCTCGGCCAGACACCAGGCTCCGGCGGTCTCGGCATCCTCGCGCAGGGGGCCGATGAGGTCGGTGACGCCGCGGACATCCTTGGTCTCGGCGCATTTTTCCAGCGGACCGCGGATCCGGGTGCGGCCCGCCTGCAATTCGCCGAACATCCGGAGCAGGTCGGCGGGCGTGTAACCCATGAGCTGGCAGAAGGATTTTTCCGCTTCGAAGTGCCGGTCGCGCCAGGGATCGGCCGCGGCCTTGTCCACTTCGGCAAAGATGTCCTCGTCGTGGTAGGGCTTGATGAGGAAATTCTGGACGCGGAGCGCGATGGCCTGGCGCACGGCCTCGCGGTCGCCGTGTTCGGTGTAGATCACCACCGGGAGCAGGCGGAGCAGGGGATCGGCCTTTAGCTGTTTGATGAGGTCGAGCACGCTGCCGTCACTCAGCTTGAGTTCCGTGAACACGAGATCCACGCCGGGATTTTTATGCAGGAAGCTCCACGCCTGGGCGCCGTTGTCCACCGACGCCAGTTTATGGCTGCCCCGGGCGAGGATGCCATGCATGGCCCTTCTCGCCGTCTCGCTGGGGTCGATCACTAGGATACGGGCCATAAGACAGGGTTGAAGCGGTGGCGCCCGCGAGGTGAGAGCGGGGGGATGCGCCACGGCGTCACTCCTGACATCGGCTGGCAACAGCATCGGGTTGAGGTAAAAAGCCGGTCTGGTCCAAACCGCGCCGCCGGCGGTTGACGGTCCAGTTCGTCGCCCGGGATGCGGTTTGCCATCCTTATGCGGTCCATGATGATCGAAGTCCGCGCCCCGTCACCCCCCACCCGGCCCGCACCTCGCGGCAATCCCCATGAACGCACGACGCCTGCTCTTCCTCGGCTTGTTCCCCCTCCTCAGTCTGCTCCCGGTCCGGACTTTGCCATCCGTCCCGGCGGCAGACACCTCGGCCCGGCCGCATCGGCTGCTGGTCCTGACCGACATCGAAAACGAGCCCGACGACACGCAGTCGCTGATCCGCCTGTTGCTCTACTCCAATGTGATCGAGCTGCAGGGTCTCGTCGCCACGACCTCCGTGCATCTGAAAACGCGCGTGGCCCCCGATTCTATCCGTCGCGTGATCCGCGCCTACGGCGAAGTGCAGGGCAACCTGTTGCAACACGAGCCTGGCTTCCCCCCGGCCGACGCGCTGCTCGCCCTCGTCAAGTCCGGCCCTGCCGCCTACGGGATGCAGGCAGTCGGCCCGGGCCGGGAGTCCGAAGGCTCCGAGTGGATCATCAAACTCCTCGAGCAGGACGATGATCGCCCGCTCTGGGTCACGGCCTGGGGCGGGCCCAACACCCTCGCGCAGGCGCTCGAAAAACTTCAGCGCACGCGCAACGCGGCGGATTTCCAGCGGCTCCTCGCCAAGCTCCGGGTTTATACGATCTCCGATCAGGACGACAGCGGCCCGTGGATGCGGAAGACTTTTCCCGATCTCTTCTACATCGTGAGTCCCGGCGGCTACGGCGCCGGCACCTGGACCGGCATCATGCACGTCGAGCCCGGATTCGACAACGCCACGTTGCGCAACCGCTGGCTCGCCGAGAACATCCAGCAGGGTCACGGTCCGCTGGGTGCGCTCTACCCCGACGTCGCCTACGGCATGGAGGGCGACACTCCCTCCTGGCTCGGCCTGATTCCAAACGGACTCAACGCGCCCGCGCGTCCTGCGTGGGGCGGCTGGGGCGGACGCTACGAATCCTACGTGCCCAAACTTGAGGATCTGGACCCCAAGGGCTTCACCGGCGGCGTGCCCGTCGAGCCCGAGACGCGTCCGATCTGGACCAACGCCGTGGACGAACTCACCCCGCCCGTCGCCGGCGAATTCGGCCGCGCCCTGCGCGCCGGGGACAAGACCGTGAAATCCTTCCGTGCCACCGTCTGGCGCTGGCGCGACGATTTTCAAAACGACTTCGCCGCGCGCCTCGACTGGACGATCCGGCCCTACGCGGAGGCCAACCACCCGCCGATGCCCGTGCTCGCCCATCCCGCCGCATTCACCGTGAAATCCGGCGAACGCTTCCACCTCGATGCCCACGCCTCCACCGATCCCGACGGCGACAACCTGGGCTTCTGGTGGTTTCACTACCCCGAGGCCGGCACGTATCGGGGCAAGATTGTGATCGAGGGCGCGGACAACATCCAGCGCGTGCCCGTGCTCGCGCCCAAGGTGGACCAGCCCGCGACCGCGCACTTCATCCTGCGCCTGACGGACAAGGGTTCGCCCGCGCTGAGCCGTTACCAGCGGGTGATCGTGACGATCCTGCCGCAGTAGGCCGGCGCCGGCGGCGCGACCCCGCGTCGCCTCAGGGGGTCGGCGCCGCGGCAGCCGGGCGCAGCCACGCGGCGTAGCGTTTCACCGCATTGGCCGGCACCACGAAGCGCCAGCCGGCCTCGTCGGAACGCAGGGAGAGCAGCGCCATCCGGTGCTTACCGTCGGCGTCGAAGATCTGGGCCGACACCTTGGTTTCGTTCGCCGTGGGAAACTGGCTGAGGATGGTCGCGCTGCCGAGCGGCACGTCCTTGGCCGCAAGCACGGCGACCAGGCGCTCCGGCGAAACAAACTCCCGCCGCAGCGTCTCGGGCAGCCGGGCGTAAAGCGCGGCGGCCTCGTTCCGGGCCTCGGCATCGAAAACCAGCAGACCGGTGAGCGTGTCTATGTCGCCGTTGGCTGAAGCCCACAGGCCGGTTTCGAACGCGGCCTCGGGCGTAGCGCGACCGGAGTTTTTCCAGAGTGAAAACACCAGCACGTTGCCGACGAGGCTTGGGCGCACGGATACCGGAGTGCGGGCTTCGCCGACGGCAATCATTTCACGGGCGCGGTCGCGCAGCGTGGCCAGCTCCGTCTGCAACCGCGCCACGGTTGCACGTTCGGCGAGCAGGCGGTCGAGTTCCTCGGCGCGCGCGCGGGCGGCGGCCAGCTGCTGTTCCTGTTGTTCGGCCTGACGGCTCGCCTGCAGCCGGGCGAGAGCCGCGCGCTCCCGGTCGAGTTCGGCGCGAAGGGTTTCCGTCGTCCGCCAGTGCCAGCTGAGTCCGGCCAGCACGCCCGCGATCAGCACGGCGTTGACGACGATGAAGCGGAGGTTGGTGCGCATGGACTCAGAACCAGTCGCTCGCCACGGGCGCATCGCCGCCGACGCTGAATTGCAGCACCTGGCTCACCCGCGTGTTGACCTGCCGGCCACCCTTGCGGCCGGGTTCAAACTGCCACTCCTGCACCGCCCGCAGGGCGGCGAACTCAAAACCCTGGTGGGTTGACTTCTCGACCTCGGCTTGGACCACCCGCCCGTTCGTATCGATCACCATGGAAACCACCACGCGGCCCTCGATGCCGGCCTCCCGCAGTTCGGCCGGATAAGCTGGTGACTTCCGCGTGAGCGCCTTGGGCGGGCTGTCGAGTTCCTTCATGGAAAACGAATCGCCGCCCGGCTTGGGCGCGGAGGCCCGCGCCTTGGACTGGGCGGCGGCCTGCATTTGCTGCTGCAAGAGGACGGCCTCGTTGCGCAGGCGCAGGAGTTCCTCGTCGGAGACCTCCAGGTTCGCGGGCGGGGAATCGGGTGTTATGGAGACGGAAGCGGCGGGTGAAGCGGTGCGAACGGCGTGGGTTTCGGTCTGGAGGGCGGCGATTTCGGCGCGCAGGTCGGCATTGCTGTTCTCCTGCACGGCGTAGATGCCGGCGCCGGTGGCCACGACGGCCCCGGCGAGGGTGAGGTGGAGTTTGTTGAGTCCCATAAAAACCAGGGTGGCCGTGGTGGCGCTGCCGGCGACCGCGGCGCCGGTGACCGTGGCCGCGAGGCCGGCGGGGGCGGCGACGACCGCCTGGTTGGCGAGCGCGAGGGAGAGCGCGGCGGCGGTCGAGCGCACGCCGCG
>JAUPWC010000428.1 GCA_030916665.1 Verrucomicrobiota bacterium | reverse complement strand
CTGCAGCCGATCCATCTGGTCGACCTCGGCGCGGGCGCCCGAATGCACGCGGGCGCCCGCCGCGGCCAGCAGGTTTTCCTCGGCATCCTCCAGCGCCGTGTTGCAGTCGTCGTAGACAAAAGCCATCGGCACCAGGCTGCGTCGCTCCCCCGCTGAAAATATCTGGCGAGGGTCGACCAGAATGATGCGCCGTCCCTGGTCAAAGGCCTGCTTCGCGAAGCGGAAGACGATGGTGCGGGTTGCCTCGTCGATGCTGCCGACGCGCGTCAGGTCGATGATCACGCGTTCACTTTCATCCAAGGTGAACAGGTAGGCGTGGATGACGCGCTCCAGTGCACCGAAATAAAGGTCGCCCTGCAGCTCGAAGATCCGGACCCGGTGGCCGTCGCGCCGCAGGAGATCCTGGACCGCCCGGGGCCGGAAGCGGTTCGATTGAAACTCGCTCAACGAGTAGGTGCGCCGGATCACGTAGTCAGTTAACGACGGCCGGTTCAGCAGGTGGAGGCCAAAGGCCTTGGCGAGATCCCGAAAGACAGCGATTCCGCGCACGCTGTTGTAATTGGCATCCAACAAGGGGGAGAACACGGCCACGCTGAGCTGTCCGGGCAGCACGCCGATGATTCCTCCGCCCACGCCGCTCTTGGCCGGTATGCCGACCTCAAAGGCCCAGTTGCCCGAGTAGTCATACATGCCGCACGTGCTCATCACGCTGGTGACTTTCTCCACCGCCCACGGGCTGAGCACACGTTTGCGCGTCAGCGGATTGAGCCCGCCGTTCGCCAGCGTCGCGCCCATGACCGACAGGGCCGTGCAATCGACCATCAGGGAGCACTGCATGAAGTAGGCCTCGAGGATGGGGTCGACCTCACCCTCGATGATATTGAAATTGCGGAGGAGGTTCGCAATGGCGCGGTTGCGGAAGCCCGTCGTGCTTTCCGAACGATAGATGGTTTCGTCCAGCTTCAAGAGGCGGCCCGCGAAGTCACCGAATCGGCCTTGGATAACTTGAAATCGCTCGGCGAGGGAAGGCGCGGCGATCATGCCGGTGGCGGCGATGGCCCCCGCGTTGATCATGGGATTGCGCGGCTGACCTGTGCCCGGTTTCAGGCTGATGGAATTGAAGGCTTCTCCCGACGGTTCGACATCGATACGCCGGCGCACCTCTTCCAATCCGCACGCATCCAAAGCGAGGCCATATACGAAAGGTTTGGAAACCGACTGGATGGAAAACTCGACTCCCGTGTCCCCGCACAAGTATTGCCGACCATCGACGGTCGTGATGGCTATTCCGAACCAAGCGGGATTAGCCAGGGTCAGCTCGGGAATATAATCCGGAAGAATCCCGGTGTTCAGGCTTCGATGCCTGGCAAAGACCTCTTCAATAATTTGGTGGATACTGTTGATTGAAGAATGTTTGTGGGGCATGGGGATAAACGCCTGTCCAGCACCCTCTGTGCCAGAACGCGGATCCTGATCGCGCGCCGAGTTTCCGCCTCCAAGTAACCCTCCTTCGCCGGGCAGGTTTTCCTTAGGTATGAAACCTAGCCCGGCATAATTTCACTCAGTGTGCTGTTACTGGAATGCTGGCCGTTTCCCGCTCGATCTCGGCGGCCTTCTTGAGGCCGTGGGCGCTGGACTTGCCGGTGACCTTCACGCACAGCCGGTCCATCAGGATGTAAACGATCGGGATCACGTAGAGCGTGATGCCCGTGGCGAGGGTCAGTCCGCCGACGACGACGATGCCCATCGGGTTGCGGGTCTCGGCGCCGGCACCTTGCGCAAAGGCGATCGGCACGGCGCCCAGCACGGTGGAAATGGAGGTCATCAGGATGGGCCGGAAGCGGATCGTGGCCGCTTCGAAGGCCGCCTCCGCCGCCGCGATGCCCTTCTCGACCTGGAGCTGGTTGGCAAACTCGACGATCAGGATGCCGTTCTTGGCCACCAGGCCGATGAGCATGATGAGGCCGAAGCGCGAGAAGAGGTTGTCGGTCATCGGCACGCCCCAGAAGCGCGTGCAGTAGAGCACCAGCAGGCCGCCGGCGATGGCGATGAACACCCCGGTGAAGATCGTGGCCGGATGGATCCACGACTCGAACTGAGCCGCCAAGATCAGGAAGGTGAACAGCAGCGCCAGCGCAAACAGGATGATCGTGTCGTTGCCGCTCTCCACGAATTCGCGGGTCTCGCCATCCCAGGCAAAGGTGTAGCCGGCGGGAAGTTTCTGGCGGGCGAGGTCCTCCATGAACACGACGCCGTCGCCGATGGTTTTGCCCTCGGCCATCTGCGCGGTCACGGTCACGGCGCGCAGGCGGTTGAAGTGCGGGTAGCTCTCCGGCACGGTGTTTTCCGACCAGCTCACGACGTTGCTCAGCTGCACCAGCACGCCGTCGGTCGAGCGCACGTAGAGGCGCGCGAGGTCGCTCGGCGTGGCGCGATTCTCGTCGGTCACCTGCACCATGACGTAATACTGCTGGTTGCCGCGTTGGAACTCGGTCACACGCCGGCCGCCGAGGAGCGACTCGAGCGTGGAGGCGATGGCGCTGACCGGCACCTTGAGGTCGGCGGCCTTGGCGCGGTCGATGTTCACGTCGAGCTGCGGCTTGCTCGGCGAGGGATCGACGCGCGGCTGGATGAACTGGCCGCTCTCGCGCATGGCCGCGAGCAGCTCGGCGCCGAGCCGCTGGAGCTCGGTGAAATCGCTGCCCAGCAGCACGAGGGCCACGCCGCTGCTGCCGCCGCGCGGGCCGCGGCCGAAGGGCCGCACCGGGCTGGCGATGGCCTGGCCGCCGGTGACCTCCTGCTGGAACTTGCGGCGCAACTCCGCGACGATCGCCTGCGTCTTGCGCTCGCGCTCCTCCCAGGGCTTGAGCGTGGCGAACACGAAGGCCCGGCCGCCGTCGCCCGTGCGGTGGAACGT
>JAUPWC010000427.1 GCA_030916665.1 Verrucomicrobiota bacterium | reverse complement strand
GTGCTCTTCCGATCTGACGATGAGGGCCTCGGCATCGTTGCCGAGCTTGGGCAATTCGGCGAAGGGGTTGGTGCCTTCGGGCAGGCGGGGCGCCTCGATGTATTCCATGCGCCAGTAGGCGTGCAGGTGGTCCATGTTTACCGGCAGATTTGCGCCGCGGGCCGGGGATGTCAAAGCGGGTTTGGTCGCTCGACACGGAGCAGGCGGACCGGTTTTGCTGGGGCATGCCGGAGATACTCATCGAAGTGGCGGTCAAACGCGGCGTGCCGGTGCCACCGCCGCCGCACACGCCGGCGGTCATGGGCGAGCTGGCGGCGTCCATTTTCCTGCATCCGATGCGGCTCACGCGACGCATGCCGCGGGAGGCGGGCTATCTGGCTCAAGCCAGGAGTTTCACGTTGGCCTCTTCGGTTGGTGAACTGGCGGCGTGGGAGTGGGGCGAAGCCGGGCGTCCCTTGGTGGGGTTGTTGCACGGTTGGGAGGGACATGGCGCGCAACTCGGCGCGTTTGCGGCGCCTTTGGTCGAGCAGGGATTTCGCGTGATGACCTTCGATGCGCCGGGGCACGGAGACTCGCCGGGCGACGAATGCAGCGCGCCGCTCCTGGGGCGGCTGTTGACCGAGATGACAGAGCAGGCGGGGGGCTTCTTCGCGCTGGTGGCGCACTCGATGGGTTGTGCCGCAGCGGCGATGGCGGCGGTGCGCGGGGTGCAGGTTCGGGGCCTGGTGTTTTTGGCGCCACCGGTCAGCCAGCTGGACCGTGTCGAGCGGATGTGCCGCCGCATGGAGATCGGGCCGGAAGCAGCGGGATATTTCCGGGCGGCGGTGGAGAGACGGACGGGCATGGCCTACGCGGAAGCCAGCATGTTTCCCGTGGCCGAGCAGGCGCCTTGTCCGTTGCTGGCGTTGCACGACCCGGCCGACGACAGCACCGATTATGCGGCGACCGCGCAGTTCGTCGCCCGCTGGCGTGGAGCGCGGCTCGTGCCGTGTCCGGGACGCGGGCACTATCGCCTCCTGTCCACGCCCGAGGTGGTGCGTCAGACGGTGGAGTTTATCGCCGGCTTGCGCTGAGGCCGCGACCCGGTCACTTCCAAGGAATGCTGCAGGAGTTTCATCGCGTGACGCAGGAACCCGGTGTGAAGGGGCGACGGCGATGGTTTCAGGGTTCCGGGTTCGAACTGGTCGTGTGGCTGGATGCGACGGAGAGATTGGAAGGCTTCCAGATTTGTTATGTGGGGGCGCTGCAACGGGAGCATGCGCTCACTTGGCGCCGACTGAGCGGCTTTGCCCACAACCGCGTGGACACCGGTGACACGCGTCCCGACAAGAACCTCACGCCGATCCTCGTGCCGGACGGTGCGGTGCCGTGGGAACGGCTGCGCCGGGAATTTGCCGAATGCAGCGAGGGCATGGAGGCGGCGTTGCGGGATTTTGTCTCGGCCCGGCTGGCGGAGGGTGGGCGCTGATGGACCGCCGGCTCATTTGGTTCTGCGGGTTGCTCGCACCGGTGCTGGCTTGGTCGGCGGTGGAGCCGCATGACCGGTTCACCTGGTTTCTCGAAGTCGCGCCGGTGTTGATCGGCGTGCCGATCGCGCTCGCGGTGCAGCGGCGGTTTCCGTTGTCGTCGCTGCTGCTCGTGCTGCTGTGGTGGCACAGCGTGATCCTGATCGTGGGCGGGCACTACACCTACGCCCGTGTGCCGCTCGGAGACTGGGCGATGGAATGGTTCGGCTGGACGCGCAACAACTACGACAAGGTCGGGCACTTTGCCCAAGGTTTCGTGCCGGCGATTCTGACCCGGGAAATTTTGCTGCGAACTTCTCCGTTGGGGAATCGCGGCGATGGCCGCCCCAGCCGGTGGCTGCCGTTTTTGGGCGTGAGCGTGTGCCTCGCATTCAGCGCGTTCTATGAGCTGATCGAATGGTGGGTCGCCGAAGCCAGCGGGGCGGCGGCCGACGATTTTTTGGGCACGCAGGGCTATGTTTGGGATACGCAATCGGACATGGCGTGGGCGTTGGGCGGGGCCTTGGCGGCGTTGCTTTTGCTCGGGCGCATCCACGATAGTTCGCTGGCGAGGCGGGTTTAGAAGCACGCTTCAAGCCGGCTCCGCGCGGCAAGTCTGTGACCTGCTATGAGATGTGGATTGACTTTTACGCGGGATTTAAATTTCTCTGACAGCGGTTCCGATGGGTTATCACACCTGCGTCCCTGCGTTGTGTCGGCGGGAGCGTCTGCTAATCAACTGATAGTTGGCGGGATACCAGCAGTCATCGATCTAGCGCCCGAATGGCGCGTGCTGATCGTCGGAGTTTGCATGAGTTGTCTGCACAAGGCGTGCGCAGGAACCAGATAGGTTGGTTTTCAGTCCTATCATTGTCGGTCAATCGCAGTTACCCACCCCAAACCATGATCATAACAGCACTCATCGTCTTCGGAGTCATGCTCTCCGCAGTCGCGGTGGTTGTTCTTTTTCTCAATGTCCAGCGGGCTCCCGATGGACAGGAGGACGAGACGGGATTTCACATCGTGAACGAACCCGTCGTAGAGAGCACCAGCCGTCGCGCGATCAGGCATGTGAGCACACGACGGACGAAGGCAGCCAGCCCGTTGAAGATTCAGATCCCCGCGGCTTGAGCTCCTGCCTGCCCGGCCCCTGACCGGGCGGGGCGTGCATGGCTATTTTGGGCTTCTAAGCCATCGCCAACGCGGAAACAGTCCTGGCATGTCTGTCAGCCTGAAACTCAAGCCCAACGCCAACGCCCGAGTCCTCCGCGGTCACCCATGGGTGTTCGCCAACGAATGCGAGGCACTCCTGCCCGCCGAGTATGACGGCAGCGTGGTCGAGTGCCGGGACCGCACCGGGCGACTGCTGGGCACCGGTATCTACAACAGCAAGTCGCAGATTGTCTGGCGACGCCTGAGCCGCGAGCGTGTGGTGCTCGACGAAGCCTATCTCCGGGGCGCGCTGGAGCGGGCCGTGGCGCGGCGGCAAGGCGCGGGGGATTTCAAGCGCCTGGTCTGGTCCGAATCAGACGACCTGCCCGGTCTGGTGGTTGACCGGTTCGGCGACACGCTGGTGGCGCAGATCCAGACGCTCGCGATGGACCGGCACGGCGCCACGATCGGCGATCTGCTCATCGAACTGACCGGAGCGCAGGAAGTCATCTTTCGCAACGATTCCAACCTGCGCAAACTCGAGGGCTTGGCGCCGGGCGTCCACACCCGCACGGGCAGGGCTTGGGAGCCGCGTTGGTCGAACATTGACGGGCTCGACTACTGGCTCGACCTGCAGGGCGGCCAGAAGACCGGGTTTTATCTGGACCAGCGCTGGCAGCACGCCGCGGTGGCCAAATACGCGGCGGGCAAGCGGGTGCTCGATGCGTTTTGCAACCAGGGTTCATTCGCGCTGCATGCCGCGAAGGCCGGGGCCGCGAGTGTGCTGGGGCTCGACAGCGCGTTTGATGCGGTGGCGCAGGCGAAGAAGAATGCCGGCCGCAACGGCCTGAAGGCGGATTTCCAAGGGGTGAACGTGTTTGACTGGTTCACCGCGCAACGCGACGCCGCGCCGGCCTGGGATTTGATCATTCTCGATCCCCCGCCGTTCGCGAAGTCGAAGTCCGCGCTCGAAGGCGCGTTACGCGGCTACAAGGAACTGAATCTGCGCGCCATGAAGGCGCTGGCGCCGGGCGGAGTGCTCGCGACCTACACCTGTTCGCACCACATGCAGGATGCGCAACTCCGTGAAGTCCTCGCCGACGCCGCGGCCGACGCGAAGCGCCGGGTGCATGTGCTGGAATTCTGCCACCAGCCGCCGGACCACCCGGTGCTCGTGACGATGCCGGAGAGCGAATACCTGCGCGGCTACATCCTGCGGGTCGAATGATATCCCTTGCGGGCGGGGTCGCCCGCACTCCATTTGCTGGAGCCATGGCGACCTGGCACACCGCCATAAATCGCTGACACTTTCCGCCATTATAGTGGTGACACTTTTCTGGCAGGGTCGAAGCCATGCATAAAAAAAACACTGGGCAGTTCCGCGCGACTTGAACTGGTGCTGG
>JAUPWC010000426.1 GCA_030916665.1 Verrucomicrobiota bacterium | reverse complement strand
GTTGCGCTCAAGATCATCAAACTCGGCATGGACACCCGCGCCGTCATCGCCCGCTTCGAGGCCGAGCGCCAGGCCCTCGCGCTGATGGACCATCCCAACATCGCGCGCGTCTTCGACGGCGACGCCACGGAATCCGGCCGGCCGTTCTTCGTCATGGAACTCGTGCAGGGCGTGCCCGTCACCGATTATTGCGACGCCCACACGCTCTCCGTGACCGAGCGCGTGCAACTTTTCATCGCCGTCTGCGCCGCGGTCCAGCACGCGCACCAGAAGGGCGTCATCCACCGGGACCTCAAGCCGTCCAACGTGCTCGTCACCGAGATTGACGGTCGGCCGGTGCCTAAGGTGATCGACTTCGGCATCGCGCGCGCCACCGCGGCGCGGCTCACCGAGAAAACGCTCTTCACCCATTTCCGGCAGTTCGTCGGCACACCGGCTTACATGAGCCCCGAGCAGGCCGGTCTCGGCCGTCTCGACGTGGATACCCGGGCGGACATCTATAGCCTCGGCGTCCTCCTCTACGAGCTGCTGACCGGCCGCACGCCGTTCGACACCCGCAAGCTTTTGGAAGAGGGCTACGAGGCGATCCTCCGGACCATCCGGGAGACCGAACCGCCGAAGCCCTCCACCTGCCTGCGCACGCTGTCCCGGGAGGAACTCGCCGAACTCGGCGGCACCCGCCGCGAGGACCCCCGCCGGCTCGGCCGGATCCTCTTCGGGGATCTCGACTGGATCGTGATGCGCTGTCTCGAAAAGGACCGCACCCGCCGCTACGAGACCGCCAACGGCCTGGCCGACGACCTGCGCCGCCACCTCCAGCACGAGCCGGTCATCGCCCGGCCGCCGGGCACCGCCTACCAGCTGGGCAAATTCCTGCGCCGCCACCGGCTCGCCGTCGGCACCGGCACGGTCGTGCTGTCGGCGCTGCTGCTCGGCCTGGGCACTGCAACCTGGGCATATTTCCGCGAGAAATCCGCCCGGGCGCAGGCGGTCGCCGCCGAGCAGGAGGAAGCCCGGTTGCGCGCGGCGGCGGAGGCGGCCCTCGCCCGTGCGATCGCCGCCGAGCAGGCGCAGGCCCGGTTGCGCCACCAGGCGGAAACCGCCCTGGCGCGCGCCCTCGCGGCCGAAACCGCCCAAATCCGCCTGCGCGAAGAGGCGGAATCCTCCCGCAACCGCGAGATGCAACAGCGCACCCTGGCGGAGGAGGCCCGCGACAACGAATCCCGGCAGCGCTTCATGGCCGACGCAGCCCGCCAGAGCGAGAACACCCAGCGGACCCGCGCCGAGTCCGAAGCCGCCAAGAGCCGGCAGGTCTCGGAATTTCTCCAGCAGATGCTGCGCGGCGTGGGCCCGTCGGTCGCCCTCGGTCGCGACACGAAGCTGCTGCGCGAGATTCTCGACCGCACGGTCGAGCGGCTGGGCCGCGAATTGCCGGACCAGCCCGAGCTGGAAGCCGAACTGCGGCAGATCATCGCCGGGGTTTACCGGGAGCTGGGCGACTACGAAAAGGCCGAGACCATGCTGCGCGAAGCCCTGCGACTGCGGCAGGGACTGCATGGCGCGGAACATCCCGAAGTGGCCCGCGCCCTCGGTCTGCTCGCCAACACGCTCGCCAGTCGCGGCGACCTGACCGGAGCCGAGGATCTTGCCCGCGCGTCGCTCGCCCAGCGCCGGAAGCTGCTGCCCCCGCACGATCCCGCCATCGCCTCCGCCCTCAGCAATCTCGCCGGCATTCTGGCGCAACGCGGCGATCTCACCGGCGCCGAAGCCCTCGCCCGCGAGGCCCTCGCCTTGCAGGACGCCCCGGGACCGGCCAACCCACCGCATCTCGACCGCCTGGCCGGCATCCTCTCGGAAAAAGGCGACCTGCCCGGGGCCGAGGCCCTGCGCCGTGACGTGCTGACCCGGCGCAGCCAGACGTTGCCATCCGCCCACCCCGACATTGCAACCTCCCTAGCGGGCATCGCCGGCATCCGGCTCAAGCGCGGCGACTTTGCCGGGGCCGAACGCCTTCAACACGAGGCTCTCGCTCTCCAGAAACGGCTCTTCGGTTCCGAACATCCTGAAATCGCAGCCTCGCTCAACAACCTCGGCCTGATCCAGCAGAAACGCGACGACCTCGACGGCGCCGAAACCAGCTATCAGGCCGCCCTGGCCATGACCCGCAAGCTGCTGGGCCCGGAACACCCCACCACCGTCGTGATCATGGGCAACCTGGCGGGAGTCCTTTTCAAGCGCGGGGACTTCGCCCGCGCCGAGTCTTTCCAGCGCACAACGCTCGACCTCCAGCGCCGGCTCCTCGGGACCGAACATCCCAAGGTGGTGATCGCCCTCAACAATCTCGCCCTGACCCTGAACCGGCGGGGGGATCTCGCCGGCGCCGAAGCGATGCTGCACCAGGCGCTCGAACTCCAACGCCGGCTCCTCGGCAATGAGCACGTCGATCTGGCCATCCTCCTGCTGAATATCGGCGAGGCCCGGCAGCGCCAAGGTGATCTGCCCGGCGCGGAAGCGGCCTTCCGCGAAGCCCTCGCCCTGCAACGCCAGCTCCTCGAAGAGGGTCATCCCGCACTTGGACTCACCCTCGGACACCTCGCCGGCGCACTCCGGCATCAGGCGAAATACCCCGAGGCCGAGCGGTGCCTGCGCGACGCCCTGTCGATCCAGAGGCGCGCCCTCGGGCCGGTCCACGCGGAACTGGCGTCCACGCTCAGCCATCTGGCCCTGCTCCGCTCGATGAACGGCGACCTCCGGGAAGCCGAAGCCCTGGTCCGCGAATCGCTCGACATGAACCGCCAGCTGCACGGCAACGACGGCCCGGACGTCGCCGAATCACTCATCGCCTACACGACCATCTTCACCAAGCGCCGGGAGTATGACGAAGCCCGGGCCGCGGCCCTCGAGGCACTCGCCATCAAGCGCCGGCTGTTCGGGCCCGATCATGCCGACACGGTCGGCACGCTGCTGCTGGCCGGCCAAGCCTGCCAGATGAACAAGCTCCCGGTGGAGGCCGAGCAGCATTTCACCGAAGCCACGCGCATCATCGAAGCCAATCCGGCGCTGCCGTTGCCCATCCGGCGTCTCCACGCGAAGGCGATGATCAACTATTACCAGAACATGGCCCGCACCATACCCGACCGCATCGTGCAGGCCACGGTCTGGGAGGCCCGGCTCAAAACCATGCAGTGAAGGAGCCGCACCCCTTCAATCCGCTCCGCCATGACCGCACCGCTGTTTCGAATCGCCCT
>JAUPWC010000425.1 GCA_030916665.1 Verrucomicrobiota bacterium | reverse complement strand
GTCGCAGACCGCGACCAGTTGCACGGAGGGATCGGCGGCCACGCAGTTGCGCACGGCGCCGATGCCGCGACCGCCGCAGCCGACGAGGCCGACGCGGATGCGGTCGGTGCCGGCGGCGAAGACGGGTTGGAGCGAACCGAGCAGCGGGAGCAGCGAGGCGGCGGCACCGGTCCTGATGAACTGGCGGCGCGAGTAACCGGGGAGCGAGGGGGAGGCACTCATGGCAGGAGGGGTTGGACGGTTGGGTTGAGCCGGCCGGGCCGGCGAAGCCGAGGGTTGCTGCTACAGCAGAGATTTTCGCGCGGCACGCAAACGGCATCCGCCCGGAGGACAACCCACGCGCAGAGATTCCAAACCGGCGAGCAGGCGAAAGGCGGAGCGCGCGCAAGGGCGCTGACCCACAAACGGACCTGAGGAGCTCGTCCAACCGCTGACTCGCCCTTGCCTCAAGGCGCGGTCCGGCAATCTTTGGCGCGTGCCGCTGCGCTACCTCACCATCGACTTCAACTCCTTCTTCGCCTCGGTGGAGCAGCAGGAGCGGCCGGAGTTGCGGGGCAAGCCGCTGGGCATCGTGCCGGTGATGGCGGAGACGACCGGCTGCATCGCCGTGAGCCTCGAGGCGAAGGCCGCCGGCCTCACCCGCAACGCCCGCGTGGCCGACGCCCGTCGGATCTGCCCGGGCCTCGTCATCGTCGAGGCCCGGCCCGAACTCTACATCAGCTACCACCGCCGGCTGGTACAGGTCATCGCCGCCCACGTCGCGGAGACCGAGGTGCAGTCCATCGACGAGGTCACGGCGAAGCTGCACGGTTTCCTCAGCCGCCCGCAGGCGGAGAAACTCGCGAAGCAGATCAAGGCCGACATCACCCGCGAGGTCGGGGCGCGCCTGCGCAGCTCCATCGGCATCGCGCCGACCTGGCTGATGGCGAAGGTCGCGTCGGACATGCAGAAGCCCGACGGCCTCGTGATCCTGGAGGATGCGGACATCCCGGAAAAAATCTTGCACCTCAAGCCCGGCGACATCGCCGGCATCGGCCCGAACATCCAGCGCCGGCTGGAGGAGCACGGCATCACCACGATGGCGCAGCTCTTCGCCGCCAACGCCCATGTGCTCCGCGGCGTGTGGGGCGGAGTGCGCGGCGAGCAGATGTGGCGGCTGTTGCACGGCGAGGACCTCCCCTACTTCGAGCACGAGGGCGGCAAGACCATCGGCCACGGCCATGTGCTGCCGCCGGCCAAGCGCAACCCCGCCGACGCCCTCGCCGTGCTGCACCGCCTGCTGCAGAAGGCCGCGATGCGCCTGCGGCATTCGCAGCTCTTCGCCTCGGCGCTCAGCGTGTCGGTGGACTACCTGGACGACGCCCGCTGGTCCGACGAGATCCGGCTCAGCGAAACGCAGGACACGCTCCGACTCACGCACGCCCTCAACGACCTGTGGGCGAAGCGGCCGGCGAAATTCGCCCGGCTCAAGCCGCTGCGCGTCGGCATCCACCTCACCGGCCTGATCGACCTGAAGCTGCACACGCCCGACCTGTTCGAAGGGCAGAAGGAGAAGACGCGCGGCAAGCTCTTCGCAGCCGTGGACCATCTCAACAAGGTGCTCGGCAAAAACACGGTCTATCTCGGCGGCGCGCACGGCGCCACGAAGGACGCGCCGATGCGCATCGCCTTCACGCGCATCCCTGAGCCGGAGATCGAGGAGATCGACCGCAGCTTCGAGGGCCGGTTGAAGAAAAAGAAACCGCCGCCGAAGGAGCCGGAGGTGTGGTGAAATGCACGTCCAAGGTGGGGCGTGTTGCTCCTCAACGCGCCGATGACGCTCATTCCGGAGAAGCGCCCTAGGGAGCAGGTCGCTCCACCACGAGCGGAGGGACTCTGCACCCGCTCACGCCGCGCGGCGCTGGCCGAGGCCGAGGCGCTCCCAGGCGGTCTCCAGCTCGACGGTGACCCGTTGGGTGATCGTGATGAGATCGGAAATCCGCATGCCGTGCTCGCGCAAAAGTTCCGGCTCGGGCAAGGGGCAGGTGTCGCTGCCGCCGCAGATCTGGCGGCGAATCCAGCGGGCCATCTGCATGAGCGCGGCCATGCGGTAGGCGTTCCGGGCGCCCTCGGGGCGGCATTGGAAGCGCGCGGCCTCCACCATCACGGCGGGAAAATTCAGCTTCGTCATGACCTCCGCGGTCGCGACGGCGTGGTCGAAGCCCAGCAGGTTCTGCTCGGCGGTCTGCCACTCGTCGGGCCAGTCCTGGTGTTGCAGGCGGGCGGCCTCGTCACGCTTCATGACCCAGTTGTCGATGAGCACCATGCCGATGTTGTGCAGCAAGCCGAGGGCGTAGGCCTTGCCGGTGTCTTCCTGCCGGATCCGCGCCAGCTCGCGCATCGCGCAGGCCATCGCGAGGGAGTGACGCCAGATGATCTGCGGCGGATAACCGTAGAGCCGTAGCGGCCCCGGAAAAACCTCGATCGCCATGAGTGCCATCGCGGCGTCCTGCACCACCGAGTAGCCGAGCCGCTGCACGGCCAGTTCGATCGTGTCGCAGGGCTCGCCGGCATAGGCGGCGCTGTTCGCCATGTGAATGACCTTGGCCGCGAGGCTGCGCTCCAGGCGGATCAGGTCCACCAGGTCATCGAGGCTGGAATCCGGATCCTCCAGCAACTGCAGGGCCTGCTGCATGGATTGCAGCGACGAAGGCAGGGCCTTCATCTGCTGGATCAGATGCGCGGGAGTGGGATAACGCTGGGGAACGCTCATGGCTTGCCGGGTTGAAATCGGCCCGTTCGGCCCTGGACTTGAGCGTAAACAGCACATCGCGAGCAGGTTTTGGGCTGGCGGTGGGGCGGCGAAGCGGCTCCATCAAAGCCATGCCCTCCCCTGCCGACATCCAGCTCATCGGCTCCGAGGTCGCCATCCGCTGGGATGACGGCGTCGAGAGCTTCATCACCTTCGCCACGCTGCGCGCCAACTCGCCGAGCGCCGAGGTGAAGGGCGAACGCGACATCTTCGGCCACCAATACGGCGGCGAGGTCCCGCGCGATCATCGCGACGTGGCGGTGACCGGCTGGGAACGCGTCGGCAACTACGCCATCCGCTTCGATTTCAGCGACGGCCACCGCACGGGACTCTACAGCTACGAGCTGCTGCGCAAGCTGGGCGGCGGTTGAGCCAGATTCATGCAACGCGAGGTGGAGCGACTTGACCCCAAGGCGCTGGTTTGAAGCAGCTGCGCCGCAAACCCGGGGCGAGGGCGCCCCGGCTCCATCGGACTCAGATGCCGCGAGCGGGGTCGCCCGCGCTCCCCTGAATGATCAGTGCGCCAGGTCGGCGATCCTGAGTT
>JAUPWC010000424.1 GCA_030916665.1 Verrucomicrobiota bacterium | reverse complement strand
GTGCTCTTCCGATCTTCGCGCCGGTGGTGCTGCCGCTGGCGCTGATCGCGTTCGCCTCGGCCTGTGCGGCCTTCAAGCCCGCGTGGTTCGCCGGTGCGGCGATCCAGTGGATCAACCTGGCCGGCAACAAGCATGTGGCGCTGCTCACCGGCATGGTTGCTGCCCTGATCCTGGCGCTGCGCAACCGTCGCGCGAGCGGTCCCGGACTGGCCGCGTTGCTCGGGGCTCCGCTGGAAAGCGCCGGGGCGATCATTCTCATCACGTCGGCCGGCGGTGCGTTCGGCGCGATGCTGCGCGAGGCCGGACTGGCCGGCGCGGTCACGACCCTCGCGGAGGGCCGGCAGCTGAACTACGTGCTGCTCGGCTGGCTGCTGTCCGCGGTCATCCGCGTGGCGCAGGGTTCGACCACGGTGGCCATGATCACCGCCAGCGGCATGCTGATCGCCGTGGCGGGGGAAACAGGCTGGGGCTGCCACCCGTTCTGGGTGTTTCTGGCCATCGGCTACGGCGGGCTCTTCTGCTCGTGGATGAACGACAGCGGGTTCTGGCTGGTTAGCCGCATGTGCGGCTGGAGCGAGCGCGACACCCTGCGGAGCTGGACGCTTCTGCTGTCGGCCATCTCGGTGTTCGGCCTGATCGAGGCGCTGGTGCTCTCGGCGATTTTCTGAGCCCGCCTTCCGCCCTTTCCGGCTCGCGGGCCGGCGTCTGGAACGCCAGCCTGCGGCCATGAAATCCCTGCTGCGCACCTTCCTGTTCGCAGCCCTGGCCCTGGTCGCGACGGCTCAGGAACAGAAGCCCGGCGGCTTCGCGCTGGACCGTCTCGCGTGGCTGGCGGGTGACTGGCGCCTGGAACGCGCGGGACGCGTGACCGACGAACAGTGGATGGCTCCGGCCGGCGGCGTCATGCTCGGCATGTCGCGCACCGTGGCGAAGGGCAAGGTGGCGGAACACGAATTCCTGCAGCTCCGCGAAGGCCCCGGCGGCGATCTCTTCTACGTCGCGCTGCCGGCACGGCAGAAGGAGGCGACGTTCAAGGCCGTGACGCAGACCGAGAACGAGGTGGTCTTTGAGAACAAGGAACACGATTTCCCGCAGGTCATCGGTTACCGGCTGAACGCCGACGGTTCGCTGCTGGCCTGGATCGAAGGGCCGCGGGCCGACGGCACCACCCGGCGGGTGGAGTATCCTTACCGTCGCGCCGCAAAGTAAATCCGGCTCAGGGAACCGGCCGGTTGACGAACACCAGGTAGTGGTTTCCTTCGCTCAGGCGGGTGTCGTCGGTGTTGGCCCCGAGGGTGAGACTTTCGTCCGTCGCCACGTCACGACGGAAAAGCCGCATCGGCCGGTCGAGAATGCGGATGATCTGCTCGGTGCGCGTGAACCGGTTGCCCAGCCAGCCGGGCAGCGGCAGCGCGGCGTCGTGCGCGATCCACACGGTCGTCCCGCCGGTGACGGCCAGCTCGATGAGGTCAACGGCGCTGTAGAACGCGTCGCGGTTGTCCACCTGCACCCAGTCGGCGCCCTGCAGCGCGGTGGGCAGTGCGGGGAAAGGCGAGTCGGTGTTCACGTAGGCGTTGCGGCCGTCGCGGGCGTTGGTCTCGACGTGGACGATGGAGGCGTTCGGGCCGGTGTAGTTGAGGGTGGCGATAAAGCGGCCGAGCAGTTTGCGTCCGGCTGCGGCTGCCGGTGTGGCGGCGGTGGCGCTGGGAATCAAGCGCTCGGGGCGGACGCCGAGTACGGTTGATGGCATCGCCGGCAAGGCGCCGGTGTGGGCCCTGGATTCGACGGTGGCGACCGCCGGCACCAAGCCTTCGCTCCGGGCGGTCAATTTGATTTTCCCGGCGGTGCGTCCGGCCCGCACGGCGACGCGGTTGATGCCCGCCTCCAAGTCGAGGAAGCGGTGGTTGATCGAATCGATCTTGCCGCTGTTGTAGCCGCCGCGCCACACGGCCGGTCCGGTCAGTTCGAAATCCACGCGCCGCTGAAACGTCGGCACCCGGCGTCCGTGACCATCCACGGCCTCGACGTCGAAAAGGGCAACGTCTGCGCCATCCGCCACCAGTCCGGAGGGCGACAAGATCGGCGTGATCCGCAGTGACACGGCGTCGTCGGTGGTGTGCTTGGTCGTCGTCGCGATGATCCGCCCTTCGCGCAGGGCCACGGCGCGGAGTTCGCCGGGCTCAAAGGCGACGTCCTTGAAGGTGAACAGATACCGGTCCGTCGGCTTCGCCTGGCCGAGCGACCGGCCGTTGAGGAAAAGCTCCACGGTGTCGCCGTTGGCGGCGACATGGACATTCTTTCGCGTGCCGGCGGGGTAGGACCAGTGGCCGATGAGGTGGACCTGCGGGTCGTCGCGGAACATCGCCTGCGTGACGAAATACGCCTCCTTCGGCAGGCGCACGGCGTCCACCTCGCCGCTCGTGCGGGCCACCTCGACGGCGACACGTCCGCCGCTGGTCGAGTCGGAGAAGATCCAGTTGGCGCCGCCGGCGTGCTCGGGCGCGCCGAGTTTCTTCACGTAATGGCCGACCTGGTTGACGGCGAACTGCTCGGAGGTGAGCTGGTAGGTCTGGCCCTTGGCTTCGGGATAGCCGAAGTTCGGCGGGGAGAAGTCGTCCCAGACGCGGCGCGGCGACTCCTCGCGGTTGTATTCGCCCTCGACGACGGGCAGGCGCGCGATCTCGCGTCCGCCTTCGGTGCCGATGCCGACGTCCATGAACTCGGCGGTGATCGCATCGGCCCGGCGGTGCGCGTAGGCGCGCTGGCCGTGCGGGTCGTAGCGGTCCATCAGGGCGCGCAACTCGGCCGCGTGCTCGCGCGAGATCTTCTGGTTGCCGCCTTCCCAGATGAGGATGGACGGGTTGTTGCGGAAATAGACCAGCACGTCGCGGAAGTTCGCCACGCGCAGCGCCCAGGCGCCGCCCTTGGTGTCGTGTTCGCCGTCGGTGCCGGGCTGGAGAGTGACGATGCCGAGCTGGTCGGCGGCGGCGATCTGCGCCGGACCGCCGGGCACATGGCCCCAGCGCACGAAGTTGCCTCCGGCCTCGCGCATCAGCCGGAGGGTGTCGAATTGGAGCCAGTCGGGCAGGGCGGCGCCGAGGCCGGGCCACTCGTTGGTGGACTTCTGTCCCCAGCCGCGGAGCTTGAGGTGCGCGCCGTTGAGGAAGAGTCCGCCGTCCGTCTCCCAGCGGACGTGGCGGATGCCGAAGGGGACTTCCGTCCGGTCCACGATGGTCCGGCCCGCGTGGAGCGTGATGACGACGCGGTATTGGTGCGGATACGCCGGCTCCCAGAGCCGCGGGCGGGGAACCTTCACGGAGGGCAGCGTGATCTTGCGGCTGGCGCCGGCGGCCAGGGTTTCGCGGATCTCCTGCGTGGAGACCGTGCCGCCGTCGGAATCCAGGAGGACGGCCACGAGGTTGAACTCGGCGGCGGTCGTGCGGTCATTGCGCACCGGGACCTCGATGCCGACCAGGGCGGATTTTTCGGTGACTTCTGTCGCATAGACATACGGCCCCTCCGTCTGGAGAAAACTGAGCAGCGGCAGCGTGATGTGCAGCGGGTCGGTGACGATGAGCCGCACGTTGCGATAGATGCCGCCGTGGGGCGGGTGCCAGTGCGGATTGTTCCAGGGGATCTGGTCGGCCTGCAACTCGTCGAGCGTGTCGGGTATCTGCTCCATCAGCTCTTTCGAGAGCTGGGCGAGATTGGGGTGGGTCTTGGCGTTGGTGGCGGCCTGCGGGGCGAGGGCCGGGTCCATCGGGTCGCGCTGGAAGCGGTTGTCAGCCATCACGGCGAGGACGTTGGTTTCGCCGGGCCGAAGATGGGGCGTGAGGTCGAAGCCGAAGGGCGTGAAGCCACCCTTGGCCGTTCCGAGTTTTACGCCGTTCAGGTAAACTTCGGCGATCTGGCGAACGGCCTCGAATTCGATGAACACCTTGCGCCCCTGCCACGCGGCGGGAGCGTCGAAGGTCTTCCGATACCAGGTGCGGCCGCTCCACTGCTCCTGTTCCCCGCGGTGGCCGGGCAGCGACCAGTTGTCGAAGGTGTCGGTGTCGTTGAACGTGTGCGGTGCCGAGACGCGCTCCCACGCGGATTCATCGTAGCCGGGCGACTCCGCTCCGACGGGGTCGCCCTTGAGGAAGCGCCAGTCGGGGTTGAAATTGAGCGTTTCACGCGCACCCGCCCAGAGCGCGGCGGAGGCGAACAGCAGGCACGAAAGAAGTTTCACGACAGGAGCGCTGACCTCATTTGAGTGCGCGGGCGCGCAGCAGGGCTTCGAGGAAGTAGTAGTCGCCGTAGTTAAGCGGCGTATCGACTTCGCTGTTTTTCGGATGGTTGCCCGTGGCGTGCATGAGGATGAAGCCGCCGTTTGCGCCGGTCTCGGCGAGGTAGGCGGGGGAGGCGAGGCTGCGCAGCTGCGCCTCGGCGAAGGCGGCGTAGCGCGCGGCCTCTTCGGCGGGCACAAAGGTCCGCAGCTCCAGCAGGGCCGAACAGATGATGGCGGCGGCCGAGGTGTCGCGCGGCGCGTTGGGAATCCTCGGGTCGTCGAAGTCCCAGTAGGGCACCTTGTCGGCGGGCAGGCGCGGGTGGTTCATGATGAACGCGGCGATCTTGCGCGCCTGCGCGAGGTAGCGCGGGTCCTTCGTCTCCCGATACATGACGACGTAGCCGTAGAGCCCCCAGGCCTGACCGCGCGCCCAGGCGGAATCGTCGGCCACGCCCTGATGCGTGACGCGGGTGACGACGCGGCCGGTGGCCGGGTCGTAGTCCACGACATGCACCGAGCTGCCGTCGGGCCGGAAGTGGTTGGCGAGCGTGGTGTCGGCGTGACGGACTGCGATTTCGCGGAACGGGCCGTCCGGCTGTTCGCGCGCAGCCCAGAGCAGCAGCTCAAGGTTCATCATGTTGTCCACGATGACGGGGAATTTCCAACCGTTGCGCGGATTCCACGAGAGGAGGCTGCCGACGGCGGGGCTGAACCGGGTGCTGAGCGCGCGGGCGCCGTTCAGCAGGACGGGGCGGTAGGCCGGGTTGCCGGTCAGGCGCAGTCCGTTGCCGTAACTGCAGTTGAGGATGAAGCCGACATCGTGCGTCCAGTTGTTGTGCTGGTCGGACTCGAGCAGGGCGGTGAAGCGCTCGGCCTCCTGCCGCCAGCGTTTTTCGCCGGTGGCTTCGAACAGATACCAGAGCGAGCCCGGAAAGAATCCGCGCGTCCAATCCCGGGCCGTGGTCGTGACCAGTTTGCCGTGCTCGAAGGTGCGCGGGAGCGAGCCGTCTGCGGGCAGGCGCGGCAGCAGCCACTCGTATTGTTTCGCCGCGGTGGCGAAGCTGTCCCGGATGACTTCCGGCAGTGGCCTTTCGGCAGATCGCCCGGAAGCGACGGCCACGAGGAGGAGAAGGACGAGGGGTAGTCTCATGTTAAACGGTTAACGGGTTGCGCCTCATTACTCCCAGTGTGCTTCGGTTTATACCGATAAGCAAATTGCGCAGGGTCGGGATCTCTTCGTGTAGCCGGGGTCGCTGACCCCGGAACCGGCCTCAGCGAGGCCGGCTACAGTCAATCCAGCTTCAGTGCTTCCGCTTCCCGTTCTGCTCGATGTTGAGGTAGGTCTTGGCGAGCATCTGGGATTCGTAGAACTCGACGAGGCGCACGCCCTCGCGGGGCTTGATGAGGTCCTTCTTCGTGGCGTGGTCGATCTGCTGCTTGATCTTCCGGCAGAGCTCCTCCCACTGGTATTGCACGCCCTCGATGAC
>JAUPWC010000423.1 GCA_030916665.1 Verrucomicrobiota bacterium | reverse complement strand
GGCGGCGTAGCCCCGGGCGACCTCACCGTCGAGGATCTGCATGGCGCGCTCGAAATCGCTCGCCTTAAGCGCCTCCTGCAGACGGCCGACGGAGGCGTCATACTGCGCGAGTGCGCCCTGGACCTTATCGAGGCCGGCGCGGGCCTCGGCCGATTCGATGCTGCGGCCGAGGGCGCCCATGTGCTCGCCGACGGCGCGGCGGAGCGCCGCGGCCTCGGTGAGCTTGCGGGCCTGGGTTTCCTCGTCGCGGCCGGTGACGTATTCGAGGTTGGCCAGGTTGTATTTCAGCACCGCCTCCTGCAACCGGGCCAGCGACTGCAAGCCGGGCAGCAGGCGCTCGCTGAGCTCGGCGGTGCGGGCGGAGCCCGACTGCGAGAAGCGGTAGCTGGTCACCCCGAGCACCACGATGAGGGCCGCCAGAAAGGCGAACCCGAGCGTGATGCCGAGGAACGAGCGCCGCAGGTTGAAAACGCTGGACCGGGAGGCGGACGAAGACATGGGAGCAGAGGTGACGGGAACGGAGACAGGGCAGGAGGCGGACGCGGATCAGGAGGCGGGCGTGAGCGTGGCGACCGAGGCATCGGCCGCGGCGGCATCGACGAATCCGATGGCGCCGGGCGTCTCGGCGACGAACTTGCGCAGGTCCTCGGCGCTTTCGAACGCCTTGGGCGCGGTGCCGCCGCCGGTCATGGCGAGGCGGCGCCAGTGGTTGTTGAAGGTGCTGGCATTCATCGCCACGGAGCCCTGGAGGAATTCGTCGGCGACGGGGCCGGTCTTGAGCACGGCGAGGACGACGCGGCCGGCGCCGTCCCAGGCGACCTTCTTGCCGAGGAACACGGCCTTGACGGTGGCGCCGTCGAGTTTCTCGGTGGCGACGTTCTTGTTGCCGATGAGCACGGGTGCAGCGGTGGCCGGCAGGGCGGCCAGGGCGAGCACGGCGCAGGCGAGCAGACGGGAGGTGAGGGATTTCATGACGGTGGGTGCCCGAGGGCTCAGAAGCTGAAGGTGGTCTTGGCGGCGAAGAAGGAAGAGCTGTCCTTCTTGATCGGATTCGGAGTGCGGGGGGTGTTGAACAAGCCCATGCGGCCGTCGATCTCGTGATATTCGACCTTGAAGAGGACGTTCTCGTTGAGGTCGAAACGGGCGCTGATCGCGATGTCGTCGAGCTTGCGTTGCGCCGAGGGCGTGTTGGCCGCGGCGTTAGCGTTTTCAATGCGGCTGAAGTAGGTGCCTAACTCAAAGCGCGAGTTCAGGCGATAGGCGGCGGAGACGTACCAGACCTCGCTGCCGCTAACTTCCTTCTGGACGGGGCCGAGGGAAGTGACGTTAAACGTATCACCCACGCTTTCCCACTCCGCGGCAAAGGTCCAATTATTCCGGATGTACTCGACCGAAACGGTTTTGTAGGAGTATTTGTCGCCCACGACCTTGATGTCAGCCGCGGGAAAATAGGCGAACTTGCCGTTGCCAAAAACCTTTGAGAGGTAGCTGTACGAGACGCCTATCCGCAGACCGCTGAGCGGCGTGTTCCAGAAGACTTGGGCACCGGTGGTGTAATCCATGCCCAGTTCCTGCACGCCGGGCGCAGCATAAATACCGGTGGTCGTGAAAAAGTCAGCGACGCCCTGGTCGGAGTTCATGGGAATGTCGCCAAAGAACACTTTGTAGTCAAATGTGCCCGCCCGGCCCGCGCCAATCGAGCCATAGACCATGGCGCCGTTGAAGGAGGCGTTGAAATCGCGGGTCACCGGATTGTAAATACCCATCGGGAGGAAGACGAAGGGCCGAACCATGTCGAGGTCCAGGGCCTCCCCGTAAAGACCCTTCGGGAACTTGACCCGACCCGCGCGCAGGCCGAATTCCGGACGAAAGTTGTAGTCAACAACGGCCCAGTCCAACAGGACCTTGTCGTTGCCATAGTTTCCAATGCTCTGCGCGAAGCCCTGGGCGCCAAGTCGCAGGTGGGAACCCACGGTCGTGTTGATGTTAATGGCCATTTCACGAAAATCACCGGTGCCGTCGAGGGCCTCGACGGGATAGTTGTTGCCGGAACTTTTTATCCATCCCTGGCTGAAGAAGCCGCCAATCTGGATGTTATCCTTGGAGCCGATGGATACCGAGGCCGATAAGGTGGTAGCGAAGGCGGCAAGAAATCCAGCCGCACGGAGGAGCGAGTTATTGAGGTGTTTCATGGTGGTAGTTGGCATTTTCGGCACGGGACACAGATTCTTTAGCGACAGAAGTCATTCGCCGGGTCTTAGCATAACGTGCGCGGAGGTAGGGCGGAAAAGGAAAGCCCGCCAAATCTTGGCGGGCCTTCCCCACACACCGAACCTATCCCGGTTTCCATCGGCGCGGGCCGGGACGGCTTTAGCGGTTTTTGAACTTCCGACCGGACCACCTGCTGGAAGCGTGCTTTCATCCACGATGCGCCGGATGGTTGCGCCCCCACCCTCGCTTCAGGCGGAAATCTGCCGCAAAGCGCATGCCTTGGCTAAAGTTCGGCGCTGGCGCGACGAGTGAGGAAATGTCGGCGCAAGCGCCGCAACCCATGTCTTTCCCACACCAATCACCTGCCAGGGCCAGCGCGCAGGAAGCGCAGGCGTGCCAACCATGAGCGGCGCCCCGACCATTTCCTCTCTTTCCTCCCTGTTCGCGCAACGTGTCGTCGTCGGCGTGGGGGACATGGCCGTGTCGAACAACACCGGCACGGTGCTGAGCACGTATGCCCTGGGCTCGTGCATCGGTGTGATCGCCTACGATCCCGGCGCAAAATGCGGCGGCATCCTCCACCTGATGCTGCCCGAGGCTTCGGTGTCTCCGCAGAAGGCCGCGACCCAGCCTGCGATGTTTGCCGACACCGGCCTGCCTATTTTCTTCAAGGGTTTGGTCGGCCTGAAAGCCGAGCGCGCGCGCCTGAAGCTGTTTATCGCCGGCGGCGCCAGCGTGCTGTCGGGACAGGATCCCTTCAAGATCGGCGAGCGCAACACGCGCGCCACGATGGATTTCATCAATCAGAACCGTCTGAACGTGCTGAAAGCCGACACCGGCGGCTCGGTGAACCGCACGGTCCACCTGGAGCTGAACACGGGCAATGTGAATCTCATCAGTCCCAACGGGAAGATGAGCATCAGCCTGGCTTGAGCGGAACGCTCCTGCCCTCCAGCCACCGCTCCCTTTTTGCAGAACTTGACGGACACAACCCAGCTCAATTCACTCGCACGGGCTCCGCGCACCACGTTCAAACCCTCAGCCTGAATGATTGTGATCAATTCCTACCATAAGAAACTGATCCGCCTGCTGACCGGCGTCATGCTGGCGCCGGCGCTTTTGGCACAGTCCTCCGCGCCTGAGTCCCTCGCCCTGCTTTCATTCGAGGAGCTGGCGCTGGTCGAGGTTTCGGCCATGACCATTAACCCGACATCGTGGCGAAACCAACCCGCGGTCATGACCATCTTTCGGGCCCAGGATTTCGCCAGCCTCGGCACCAAGAACCTGCAGGAAGTGCTGGAACTGGTGCCCGGCTTCTCCCGGGGCGCGGATGTCTTCGGCATCAACAGCCTGCTGGTACGCGGCCATTGGGCCCATGAGGGCAAAGTGCTCCTCCTGGTGGACGACATGCCCGTCAATGATCTCATGTATGGCAGCATCTCGCTCTCCCGGCACTACCCGACCGAGCTGCTTGAACGGATCGAGGTCGTGCGCGGCGCCGGCACCGCCCGTCACGGCGGCAATGCCCAATTGGCGGTGATCCGGCTCATCACCAGAACTCCCGAAGTTTCCGGGGCGCGCTTTTCGGTGACCACCGACCACGTGGAAGGGACCGACTGGAGCCGGGAAGCGACGTTCTCCTCGGCCTGGGTCGGCCAAAACGGATATGTGACTCTCAGCGGACACCTCGGCAAACTCTCCTTTTCCGCGGAGAACTGGGAAGACAACGCCGGCCGGACCTTCGCCTTGGGCAACCTGACGGGCCTGGAAACGGCGGGCCTTTACGGAAAAGCGGACTGGCACGGACTGCGCGTGAGATTCCTTGCTGACCGCCAGATCACCCGGTCCCCGCAGAAATTCGGCTACGGACAACGGGGTGAAAGCGTTGAATTCAGCAGCCTCAATTGGTCGGCGGAGTATGACTGGGAAATCAGCCCGAGCCTGACGGTGACCCCGCGATACTGGCATCGTGAACAGGAAGATTGGTTCATCGACCGGGATCCCGCCCTGACTCCGACGGTGGACTTTTTTCTGCCCGCCTCCGCGGGCCAGGCCTCGATCGAGCTGCGCCAAAGCGGGCGCAACACCAACGTTGTTGCCGGTCTGGAACGGCGGGAAGAGACCATCCGGGCGCAGAGTCCCGGCGGACCGCCCGGGGCGCGTGATCCGGCGCTCTATTTCAACGGCCGGCCTTCCGCGAGTTATCAGACGAACGCCGCGTATGCCCAGGTGGACCACACCCACGGAGATTGGCTGGCGACGGCCGGGTTGAGGTATTCTGACCACTCCTATGCCGGCGACTCCCTCGTGCCGCGCACGGCGGTAACCTACACGAGGAAGAC
Source organism: Verrucomicrobiota bacterium (assembly GCA_030916665.1). Lineage (GTDB taxonomy): Bacteria > Verrucomicrobiota > Verrucomicrobiia > Opitutales > Opitutaceae > Lacunisphaera. The sequence continues at coordinate 6,024 of JAUPWC010000423.1, read as the reverse complement.
CTGGCACCTCAAGGCCGTGGCCGGACGGGCATTCCGCGAACCCAACATGGAAGTCATCAATTCGAGCTTTCAGGGTGGACCGGCCATTTCCCCGGAGACCACCACGCAGCTGGAATTCGAAGCCGGTTGGCAGCCGTCTCCCGGCAGCTACGGTTCAATCAACATCTACAAGATGCGGATAGAGGATCCGATCGTCTACACCTCGTTCGCCAACGATTACTACTACAACAACAACCCCTCCGTGGCGACCAGTGGTCTGGAATGGACGTGGCACCAGCAGCTTGGCATCCATCAGCTCAGCGCCGGTTTCAGCCATTATCGGGCGACCCCGATTTTGGCCTATGCCGTCCCCGGGGAACCGCACGAGCTTCTGGGCTCGCCGCGGCAAAAAGCGTATCTGACCTTTGATCTGAATCCGGGAGGAGGCGCGTGGCGGACCGGCCTCTCAGCCGTCTGGTATTCGGCGCATCATGCGGCGGTCCATGAGCCGGGGGCTCAGGACCTCCTCGGCAACGAACTTGCCATCAAACGGCAATCCGCGCAATTGCTGCTCAACCTTAATCTCCGCTACACCCACGAGAACTGGGAAATGCGGCTCGGAGTGGACAACCTGCTCAACACCCGCCGCAACCTCCCCCAACCCTACCAGGGAGAAAGCACGCCCATCCCCGATGCCGGTCGCCGCATCTGGCTGACCCTTGGCTGGCAATGGAAGTGAGCGAATCCTGATGTCGCTGAATCCTGCCATTGTCCCTCCCACCGAGCCCTGCCGGCTCGTCCGGCGGGCGGGCCTGATCCTGGCCCTGCTGAGCCTCGCATGCGGCCTGAGCCTGGCGGCAGCGCCCGAGGCGGACGAATACACGATCAAGGCGGCCTATCTTGCCCGTTTCATGGAATACGTGGAGTGGCCGGTGCCGTCTGCCAGCGCTCCGAACCAGCCCCTCACCATCGGGGTGCTGGCGCCCGACCCGTTCGAAGGCAAACTTGAAGCGGTCACCAACCGGATAGCATCGGCCTCCGGCCGCCCCCTGCGGATCAAGCATGCAAAGCGGATCGAAGACCTCGCCGATTGTGACGCGATCTTCGTCGGCAAAGGCAGCTCGCCGCCGGCCGCCGTGGTCGAGTGGGTGGCCAACCGCCCGATCCTCCTGATCGCCGACCAGCCGGGCGCGATTGCCATGGGATTTCCGCTGGAATTCCGGCTGGTGAAAAACACGGTGCGGTTTGCCGCCAATCCCGCCGCCGCGAAGAAACTCGGCCTGAACCTGCGGGCCCGGCTGTTGGCCTCCGCCTTGGAGGTCGCGTCGGCCAACGGAGCGTCCCCGGTGCCGGCGAGCCGCAACCCACCCCGGTCATGAAGCGCCGCTCTTCCTTTCAATTCAAGCTGTACCTGATACTGGGCGCGACCGGCATCGGCTCGATGCTTCTGGTCGGCGGGGCCCTGCTGATTCATGAACGGCTCACTTTCCGCCAACGGGTGCTGGACAGCCTCGACGCCTTGGTCGCGATGATCTCTGTTACGACCCGGGCCGCCTTGGATTTTGACGATGCGGCGACTGCGCAGGAAAATCTCGCAACCCTGGCCGAGCATCGCGATCTGCTTTCTGCGACGCTCTATTCCGCCAGCGGACAACCATTGGCTTCCTACCTCGCACCCGGCCAAGAATCGCCCTCGCCCGCGGCACCGAATCATGAGTTTACCCGGTTCGATCGCAACGGCGTGGCCGTCCACCGCACCTTGCGCTACAATGGCCGGATCATCGGGCACCTGCTCATCGAGTCCAGCTTCGCCTCCCAGCGCGCCCAATTTGACCGCTCGCTCCGCATTCTGGGGGCGCTCGGCGTCGGGGCCCTGCTCGTCCTGCTGCTGTGGGCCCGGTTTCTCCAGCGGATGTTCTCCGCCCCGCTGGTGCGCCTGACCGAAGTCGCCGACGAGGTCCGCGGGTCAAAGAATTTCTCTTTACGGGCTCCCATTACCTCCCGGGACGAGGTGGGCCGGCTGGCCGACAGTTTCAACGGACTCCTCGCCGATCTCGCCGAACGCGACCAGCAGATCGCCTTGGAGCTGACGGCCCGGCGCGCCTCGGAGGCGGCGTTGAGCGAGAGCGAGGAAAGATTCCGCCAGCTCGTTGAGAATTCGAACGATCTGATCGTGCTGACCGATTCGAACGGCGTCATCCTCTACGCCAGTCCGAATCACACGGTCATCACCGGCCGCGACCCGGGGGACCTGGTTGGAGGCAATGTGCTCGATCACATCCACCCCGAGGACCTCCGGACCATCACGACCAATTTCGAGCGCACAGCCGCCTCGTTCAGTTACCGGGCGCGGCTCAAGAACGGTGAATGGCGCTGGTTCGAAACCTCGGGCCGCAGTTTCACCAACAAGGACGGCGAAGCCCGCAACGTGGTCATTTCCCGCGACATCACGAAGCGGGTTGAGGCGGAAAAGAAACAGGAAGCCCTGGAATTCCAGCTGCGCCACGCCCAAAAAATGGAGGCGGTCGGCACGCTGGCCGGCGGCATTGCCCACGATTTCAACAACATCCTGACCGGCATCATGGGCAACATCGAGCTGGCGCGGATGGATCTGCCGGACGTGCATCCGTGCATTCCAGCGCTCGGCGACGCCACCAAGGCGAGCCAGCGCGCCCGGGAGCTGGTCAAACAGATTCTCGCCTTCAGCCGCCAGGGCGAACAGATCAAGTCACCGACCGACCTCGGCCCGCTCGTGCGGGAGGCCATGCGGCTGCTGCGTTCCAGCCTGCCCACCACCATCGTCATCCACACCGAGATCGAGGATGGATGCCCGCCCATTCTGTGCGACGCCACGCAGATCCACCAAGTCTTGATGAATCTCGGCACCAATGCCGCCCACGCCATGCGCAAGCGCGGCATCAATCTGCGGGTCGGCTTGAAGCGAGTGTCCCTCACGCCCGCCGATTTGGCCGCCCACCGCCAGCTGCTGCCGGAGCATACCGTTTGCCTGACTGTGGCCGACGAAGGCACCGGCATGGACCAGGCCACGATGGAGCGGATCTTCGAGCCATTCTTTACCACCAAGGCCGCAGGCGAAGGCACGGGGCTCGGTCTGTCCATGGTGCATGGCATCGTCCAGGACCACGGCGGCGCGATTGTGATTGAGAGCCGGCTCGGCTTCGGCACCACATTCAAGATCTACTTCCCCGGTGCCGCCTGCGCAGCCGTGCCGGAATCGATCACGACTTCCCGCGTCGCCCAAGGCCAGGGTGAGATCATCCTCTTGATCGACGACGATGTGCTTGTCGCCAACGTGGCCGCGAAGCTGCTGAGCCGGCTCGGATATGTCGCCGAGACCTATGTAAGACCGGCCGAGGCCCTGCAAGCGATGCAGCGGCAACCGAATCGCTATTCGTTGGTCATCACCGACCTGACGATGCCCGGCATGACCGGGGTCGAATTGGCCCGGGAAGCAATCAAGGTGCGCGCCAACCTTCCCATCATCATCGCCACCGGGTATCTCCGCGATGACGCCCCGGACGAAGCCCGGCAGTTTGGCATCCGTCATTTCGTGCGCAAACCCTACGACCGCGACGAACTGGGCAGGGTGGTTCGCGATGCGATCAACAGAAACAAGAATCTCCAGCAGGCCTGAACAGTCGTGGCCAGGTGGGCGAGTCGGAGTGCGGGGCGGGGCGGGGCAAGCCCCGACCCAAGACGAAAGCATCGTCGCGATGAGCAGCAATCAGGTTCGATATGTCACTGCCGGGTGGCCGGACTGACACCCGATTGGGTGATCAAATGAAAGAGGGCCTGTGGTTCCGTCCACAGGTCCGCCCTGCAGGCTTGGCCCAGTCAGCGCCCAAGGGCCAAGGCAAACCGTGCCATCAGATTACGATCGCGCCCTCGTGGAGGCGTTCGCCGAGACGGGCGGAGGCCTTCTCCAGCACGATTGGCATGGCGGCTTCCATCATCTCGGGGGTGAAGCCCCACTCCTTGAGGAAGGAGCCATGCACCACGCCGAGGAATCCCTCCTCCATCACGCCGGGCCCCATCGACGTGGCGAGATACTTGGCGGCCTGCAGGTGGGCCAGCAGCGGGAGCACGTCCACGGGTGCACTCGCCGGGGTGAACTGGTGCTCGACCGACTGCAAGAAGATGGCGGGAAAATTCCAGGCCTTGAGCAGGCGCATGCTCGCGTCGGCATGATGGTAGCCGAGCACGGTGCGCTCGGCCTGCTCCCAGGTGCAGCGGGTCTGCTCGGCGCAGCCGCGCACCGCGGGATAAAATTCTCCGCAGCTGTGGGCCAGCGCGAGCTTGCCCACGTCGCTCACCAGGCCGGCGGTGTAGGCCAGCTGGGGATCGATGCGCTCGGTCATGCCGGCGAGCATCTCGGCGGCGATGGCGGTGACGAGCGCATGCCGGCTGAAGTCGCCCGGGGACCAGCGCAGGCCCTTGCCGGCGCCCGATTCCCAACGGCCCACCAGGGCGAGGGCGGCGAGGCGGTAGATTTCCTTCGCACCGAGTCGGAAGACGGCCTCCTCGACGGTGACGACCTTGCCGCCGCCCATCGCCGCCGAGTTGGCCAGACGCAGGGTCGAGGCGGCGAGCGACGCGTCGAGCGAGATCAGGCGCTCGATGTCGGCCGAGGAGCTGTCGTCGCTCTGGAGCGCGCGCGCGAGCTTCGGGAGCAGCGAGGGCGCACAGGGCAGCTTGAGGGCGGCGTCGCAGACTTTGTCGAGGGTCGGAGGCAGATTCGCGGGCATCGGAGTTACGCCGGTCAGGCGGCTTGGAGAATTGAGGCGGGATCGAGGATGAGGGCAATATTGCCATCGCCCAGAATGGCGCCGCCAGCCACGCCGGGGAGGCCCTGCATGAAGGCGCCGAGGTTCTTGATCACGACCTCCTGCTTGCTGATCATCTCGTCCACCAGCAGTGCGGAGGTGCGGCCGGAGTGCTCGATGATGACGACGATGCCCTCCCAGGGATTCTCGGCGTCGGCGGGGATGTTGAAGCGGCGGTGCAGGCGGTGCAGAGGGAGGATGCGACCGCGCAGGTCCATGACCTCGCCGGTGCCGTGCACGGTCGAGATCGTCTCCTGGGCCGGGCGCAGCGCCATCTGCACCGACGTGGTCGGGAGGATGAAGCGGTCCTGGCCGACGCGCACCACGAGGCCGTCGATGATGGCCATGGTGAGCGGGAGCTTGACCTTGAAGACGGAACCCTTGCCGACCTCGGACTCGATCTCGATCTTGCCGCGAAGCTTCTCGATGTTGCGCTTCACGACATCCATGCCGACGCCGCGGCCGGAGACGGCCGTGACCTTCTCGGCGGTGGAGAAACCGGGGGCAAAAATGAGGGCGTAAATCTCCTCGCGGCTGAGCGCGGCATTGGGGGCGACGATGCCCTTCTCGACCGCCTTCTTGAGGATCTTCTCGGGATTGATGCCGCGACCGTCATCACGCAGCTCGATGACGATGTTGCTGCCCTGGTGGTAGGCGCTGAGGTGGACCGTGCCCTGCTCGGGCTTGCCGGCGGCCACGCGGTCCTCGGCGGGTTCGAGCCCGTGGTCCATGGCGTTGCGCACCATGTGGACGAGCGGATCGGCGATTTCCTCGACGACGGTGCGGTCGAGCTCGGTGTCGTCGCCCGAGGTGGAGAAGACGACCTTCTTGACGCAACTGCGGGCGAGGTCGCGCGCGAGGCGCTCCATCTTCTGGAAGGTGGGCTTGATGGGAATCATGCGCAGCGCCATGGCGGTGTGCTGCAGCTCCTTGGTGAGGCGGGTAAGGTGGGAGACGTTGCGCTGGAGCGGCGAGCCGCCCTCCATCCCGAGCGTGCGGGCCGACTCCATGATCTGGCTTTGGACGATGACGAGTTCGCCGACGACATCCATGAGGGAGTCGAGCTTCTCGGTGTTGACGCGGACGGTCTGGCCGGAGTTGGCGGACTTCTCGTGGACGGGAGCGGCGGGGCCGGCGGCCTTGGCGGCGGCGGGCGCGGCGGACGTGATAGCGTGATCGCGCGACGGCTCATCCGGAGGAT
>JAUPWC010000422.1 GCA_030916665.1 Verrucomicrobiota bacterium | reverse complement strand
TGGCGACGGCTGGTGCCCGTCAGGGCGGGGGGTGTGGGGTCGGGCTGTGAAATAAGCGGGCCAGGGGTAAGGAGACGGAGATCACAGCCGCCCGGACTTTCCGCTTGCGGAGGCGGGGCGGGTGCCAAGGGTGGGGGCTGTCCATGATCGCTCCCGAAACCTTTTCCCACATCGAGAACATAAAGAAGCGCGCCGGCTACTTATGGAGGTTTCTTTGACGTCGAACAGAAGCAGCGCCAGATAGAGGACAAGGAGGCCGAGATGGTGGCCCCGAGTTTCTGGGACAACCCCGATTAGGCCCAGAAGCACATCGCCGCGGTCTACTGCCTGATGCGCACCATCGGCGGCCTGGTCGCCTTCAACAAGCGCCTCGACGACGCCGCCGTGATGGTCGAGCTGATCGAGGCCTCCTCGCCGGCCGAGCAGGAGGAATACGCCAAGGAACTCAATGCCTCCGTGGCCGCCATGGTGGCCGACCTCGACAGCCTCGAGATCGCCTCCTTCCTCACCGGCCAGTTCGACCGCAACAACGCCATCTTCAGCATCCAGGCCGGCGCCGGCGGCACCGAGTCCAACGACTGGGCCGACATCCTCTTCCGCATGTATTCCCGCTGGTGCGAACGCCGCGGCTTCGAGGTCGAGCTGATGGACGTGCAGCCGGGCGACACCGCCGGCATCTCCAAGGCCACGATTCTGATCAAAGGCGAGAACGCCTACGGCTACGCCAAGGCCGAGCGCGGCGTCCACCGCCTCGTGCGCATCAGCCCCTTCGACTCGAACAAACGCCGCCACACCTCGTTCTGCGCCGTGGACGTCGTCGCCGAGATCAACGAGGAGATCAACATCGAGGTGCCCGACGCCGACATCCGCATCGACGTCTATCGCTCCTCCGGCAAGGGCGGCCAGGGCGTCAACACGACCGACTCCGCCGTGCGCATCACGCACATCCCGACCGGCGTCGTCGTGGTCTGCCAAAACGAGCGCTCGCAGATCAAGAACAAGGCCTCGGCCATGAACGTGCTCAAGGCCCGCCTCTACGAGCGCAAGCTCGACGAGCAGCGCAGCGAGATGGAGAAGTTCTACGGCGAGAAGGGCGAGATCGGCTTCGGCTCGCAGATCCGCAGCTACGTGCTCCAGCCCTACCAGATGGTGAAGGACCTGCGCACCGGCGTGAGCACCAGCGACACGCAGGGCGTGCTCGACGGCGACATCGACCGCTTCATCACCGGCTGGCTCCGCGCCGGCTGCCCGCGCCACCGCAACAAGGACATCCAGATCGACGACGAGTAACCTGGCACAGCGGAGGCGAAAGACCCCGGCACAGTTTGTGTTTTCCCTCCCGCCGCCTTTCCTCCGCCGAAGCCATGTCTGCTCTCGCCTACGATTCCCTCCGGTCCGCCTTCGCCGCGCAACCGCTGTTCGAGGACAAGACCTGGCAGCTCTCGCCCGAGGCGTGGCCGCTGAAGCCCGAGCAGGTGCAGGAGTTGGAGCAGATCGGCGCCGCCTGCCTGGAGTTTCATCAGGCGCTGGAGACGCTCTACCTGCGCTCCGCCTCGGGCAAGAACCTCCTGCGCAACAAGCCGCTGCTCGCGCCCTGGGTTGCCCAGTATCTGGACCGCGGCAAGCCGGCCGACCTCATCTACCACGCGCGCGACGCCCGCAACCGCGGCGCCTTCCCCACGGTGCTGCGCCCCGACCTCCTGCTCACGGAAGAGGGTTTTGCCCTCACGGAGCTCGACTCCGTGCCCGGCGGGATCGGGCTGACCGCTTTTCTGAACCGCCTTTACGGCGGCGGACCCGACGATGCCGTGCTCGGCCGCGCCGACGCGATGATCGAGAACTTCCACCAGTCGCTCACCGCGTTGCGCCCGGAGATGCGCAATCCGCTGATCGCCGTCCTGGTGAGCGAGGAAGCCGCGACCTACCGGCCCGAGATGCGGTGGCTCGCCGAGCAGCTCCAGCGCCGCGGGCACCGCATTTTCTGCATGCGCCCCGAGGAGGTCTTTCCGCTGGGTGGCGAACTGTTCTTCGACGTGGAGGGCACGCCCGAGAAGATCGACATCCTCTACCGCTTCTTCGAGCTGTTCGACTGGGCCAACATCCGCATTTCCGCCGACATCCTGGAGGCCTGGCAGAGCGGCGCGGTCGCGATCGCCCCGCCGATGCGTCATTTCCAGGAGGAGAAGCTGGCCCTCGCGCTCTTCCACCACCACTTGTTGCGCGAGTTCTGGGCGGAGTCGGTCAGCGGCCGGTCGCTCAGGATCCTGCAGAAACTCATCCCGCGCTCGTGGATCATGGACCCCGCGCCGCTGCCGCCCGGCGCCGTGCTCGACGGCCCGGCCATCGGCGGCCGCATGCCCAACGACTGGCGCGACCTCGCCGCCGCCTCGCAGAAGGAACGCGATTTCATCATCAAGATTTCCGGCTTCCATGAGACCGCCTGGGGGGCGCGCAGCGTGGTGCTCGGCAGCGACTGCTCGCGCGAGGAGTGGCAGGCCGGCATCGACCAGGCGCTGAAACTCGCGCCCGCCAACCTGCACGTCCTCCAGGAATACCGGAAACCGAAGCGCGTCACGCATCCGGTATTTCGGGGCGAGGGACCCGCCGCGCCCGCGTCCCGCGATGAAGCCGGCCGGCTCCGCCTCTGCCCGTATTATTTTGTGGTCGCCGGCCAGGCCCGCCTGTCCGGCGCGCTGGCCACGTTCTGTCCGCCGGACAAGAAGATCATCCACGGCATGACCGATGCAGCCTTGCTCCCGTGCCGGGTTTCCCCCTAGACGTGGGCCGTGCGAAAAATCGCCCTGCTCAAGAGGCTTAATTCAACCGTAAGAACAGGCCTGCTGGCCGGTGCCATGGTGGCGGCCGGCCCGGTTCCGGGGCAGGACGCGCCGGAGGTGGCCCGCCTGACCGCCCGGGCCGAAGCCGGGGACCTCGTGGCGATGACCGCTCTCGGCGACGCCCAGGCCAACGGCAGCGGCGGGCTCCAGCAGAACCACGCCGAGGCGCTGAAGTGGTATCGGCGCGCCGCCGACCGCAGTCATGCCGCGGCGCAGTTCAGCCTCGGGCTGGCGTATGAATTGGGCCGGGGGGTGGCCCCCGACGCGAAGCAGGCCTTCACGTTTTACCTCGCGGCGGCGGAGCAGGGCTTTGCCCCCGCGCAGTTCAACGTCGGCAACATGTATGCCTCGGGCCGCGGGGTGGGGCAGGACTTCTTCGAGGCCAACCTCTGGTTCAAGCAGGCCGCCGACAGCGGCGTCGTCGAGGCGCAGTTCAACCTCGGGGTCGCCTACGAGGCCGGCAACGGCTTCAAGCAGGACGACGTCCAGGCGGCCCGCTGGTATCGTCAGGCCGCCGAGCGCGGCTACATGCGCGCGCAATACAACTACGCGCTGCTGCTGGAGGACGGTCGCGGGGTGGCGCGCGATCTGGCGGCGGCGGCCTCGTTCTACCGGGCCGCGGCCGAGCAGGGCTTTGCCCCCGCGCAGGTCAACTACGGCCTGCTCCTTTCCGAGGGCCGTCCGGGCGTGGCGGCGGACCCCGTGCAGGCCTATGTCTGGCTGAGCCGGGCGGTGCAGGGCGGAGCGAACGCCGAGGCGCGCGAGGCGCTGGCCCGCCGCCTGACCCAGGAACAATTGGCCGCGGCGACGCGCCAGCTGGGCGAAGCACCTGCGGCCGGGACGGCGACCGCGTCGCGCCAGGCGGCGAACCCCGCGCCGGAGAGCGGCACCGCCGCGGGCAGCCTCGTGGAGCAACTGCGCGAACAGAGCCGCCGGCTCGCGGCGCGGGTGGAAACGCTCACCACGGAGAAGGAAACCGCCGAGCGCCAGTCCTCGATGCTGACGGTGCAGATCCGCGATCTGCAGCAGGAATTGCAGCAGCTGCGGGCAAGCGGGAGCACCCAGCCGGATGCGGCAGCCGCGGAGGTTTCCCGACTGCAGGGCGAGGTCGCGGCGTTCAAAACCCGCCTGGAGCAGTCCACCGGGGCGATTCGCGAAGCGGAGCAGGCCAACGCAAAGCTGGCCGAGGCGAACCAGCGCCTCCAGCAGGAAAAGGCCGCCGGGCCATCGGCGGCACCGGTTGGGGCCGACTCAGCGCCGCCATCCGCCATCGTGGCCAATCTTCAGCGCGACAACGCCCGGCTCAACGACGAGGTCAAGCGTGCCACCCGCGAGCTGCTTTCGCTCAACAGCCAGGTGCGCACGCTCCGCAGCAAGTCGGAAGCCACGCCCGCGGCGGGTGGAGATGTTCTCCAGCAGCAGGTGCGGACGCTGCAGAGCGAGAAGGCCGACCTGGAGCAGTGGTCGCAGTCGCTGGAGAAAACCCTCAACGAAAAGACCGCCGCGGTGGCCTTGCTGGAGGGCACGGTGGCCGACCTGCGCCTGCGCCAGGCGGGCTTGGAGCAACAGCGCGCGGAGCGCCCGCAACCCGTTGAGCCGCAGACGGCCCCCAGTCAGGCGCCGGAGCAGGGGCAGGCCGAAGTCGCGAAGCTGAAGGCGCAGGTGGGCGAACTCTCCGAGACCGTCGCCGGTTTGCAGGCTCAGCTGGCCGCGGCCCGTTCCGATTCCGTCAACGCGGCCTCGTTGCGCGACTCGCTGGTCCAGGCCAACACGCGCATCGCCGACCTGCAGCGCGAGCTGACCGCCGCGCAGCAACAGGGAGAGGCCTCCGGCGCCGGCTCGGCCGACTTGCGCCGCCAGTTGCGCGAGGCCAACGCGGCCCTGGAGAAGAGCGGCGCCTCCGTCGCCGAGCTGACCGCGGCCAATGACCGGTTGGAGCAGGATTTCGCCGCGGCGAAGCAGAGCGCGGGTGAAGCCGGCGCCTTGCGCGACGAGCTGGCCAAACTCCGGCAGGGCGCGGCCGAGACCGTCAGGCTGCGCGAGGACAACGACCGCTTGCAGCAGCAGCTGGTTTCCGCCGACGCCCTGCGCGGGAAAAACGAGCAGCTGGCGCTCGACCACGAGCGGCTCACCGCGGCCCTGGACACGAGCCGCCGCGAACGGACCCTGAGCACGGAGAGACTCGCCGGGGTGGAGAAGCAGCTGGCCGACGCGCTCACCATCCGCACCCGCAGCGGAGACGAGAGCGGCCGGGTCCGGGCGGAACTGGCCGAGGCCAACCGCACGGTGGAGAAACTCAACGCCACGGTGGGCGAACTGACCGCCGAAAACCAGAAGCTTGAACAGGATCTCGACAACGCGCAGAAGGCGGCCGCCGCCGCCCTGGCCGCCCAGTCGCAGGCCGTGAGCGCCGCGAATCCCGACGCGTTCCGCATGGAGATCAGCACGCTGCAGGCGCGCGTGAAGGAAATCGAGGCGCAGGCCGAGGAGGAGCGGACCGGTGCCGCACGCGAGATCAGCACGCTCGCCGGACAGCTCCAACGCTCGCGCGAAGCCAACCGCTCGCTCACCGAGGCCAACCGGGCCCTGGTTGCAGCCAAGGAGAGCGACACCGCCAGCGTGCGGGACGAGTTTGCCCAGGGGCAGACCCGCATCCGGGAGCTGACCGCCGCCGCCGAGGAATCGCGCCGGCAGGTGCAGCAGCAGGCGGCGGAACTGCGGGCCCTCACCGAAGAACGGGAAAGCCTGCGCGCGCAGCTCACCGACGCGCAGAAGGTGGCGACCGTGCTGCCCGGCATGGCCGATGACAACGCCGCCTTGCAGGAAAGGCTCGAGACGGTCGGCGCGCAGCTGGTGCAGTTGCAGCGTGAGCACGAGGCTTTGCAGAAGAGCAGGGCCGATCTGGAGCAGCAGGCGGCGCTCAGCAGACAGGCCGCCCAGAAGGCCGAAGCGGAGCTGGCGGCCCTCCACGCGCGCCTGACCGAGGCCGATCGGGCCGACGAAACCCACACGGCGACCGTGGCCGAACTCACCCAGGCCAACGCACGGTTGGAACAGGAGCGCGAGGACATGCGCCGGCTGGTCGAATCCTACCGGGCCGACATCGCCCGCCTCACCCAGGTCGCGAGCACGGCGGAGCAGCTCAAGGCCGACGCCGAGCGCAGCGGTCAGCAAAACGTCGATGCCGCCACCGCCCAGCTCGCCCAACTGCGTCGCGAACTCGAGGCGGCCCGCGCCAACCAGGCGCGGTTGACCGAGGCCCACGCCGCCCAGGAACGCGAACGCGGCGCCACCATCGGCCGGCTGCGCACCGAGAACGCAGCGCTTGCCGCCCGCCTCAACCAGGCCCAGGGCACGCTGGACCAGATTGCCGCCGCCGCCCGGCTGGGCACACCGGCCTCCACGATTGCCGCGGGCGGCCCCCCGCCGGTGGTGCGCACGGCACCGAGCCCTTCGGCCGAGCTGCGTTTCCACACGGTGGCCGAAGGCGACTCGCTTTCCCGCATCAGCCTGCGCTACTACGGCACCCCGAACCGCTGGCAGGATATTTTCCAGGCCAACCGCGACGTCCTCCAGGGCAGCAGCGCGCTCCGCATCGGCATGCAGCTGCGGATTCCGTGAGGACACGGCTCGCTGTAGCCGCCGGTCTATGACCGCCGAGAGAGTTGAACCCGGATTCCGCGATTGCCGGTGTACGCGGCGGGAGCCGCGGGATTTCCGGATGCAGGCGCAGATTCCTGTCCCTGCGTTACCGCGCAGGGCTACAAAATCTCAGGCAAAACCAGATCCGGGTTGAACGGCGCTCATAGAGTGCCGCTACAGCGGCTCGTCGGGACGACTCGCCCTACCGGCAAAAAAAGGCGCGCCGGTGGGCGCGCCTTGAAAGGATCGGGGCTTTGGCCTGGCTCAGGCGAAGGCCGTGGTCTGCTCGGCCACCGGAACGCCGGCGGCGCTCTGTTTGGCCAGCAGGCTGAAGAAGTTGTCGCGGCGTTCGCGGGCGACCTTGACGTCCTTCGTGCCGAGAGAGCGGCGGATGCGCTCCTTGGTGAAGGGGGTCGGATAGACCGTGTAGTGCAGGAACCACGTTCCGTTGTTGTTCCAGAGGTGGTGGTTCGGGTTCGACTCGCTGATGCGCAGCGAGGCGAGGGTGAGGAGGTTGGTGGACATGATGCGTGAGCGGTTAGCTGTTTTTGGTTAATCGTTCGCGCATCAGGGTTTTTCCGGAAAAACGAACGCCGCCTGAGGGCATCAGGCGGCGTTTCGCTTTTTAGGAGGAGTTTTTTGTTAGAGCGTTTTACCGCTCTCACATCCGGGTGTCTTGCGTCACTCGAAACCACCGTAACCACTCCTAGGCTCGGTTGGCAGAACCGGTCTTTTGGGCCGATCCTTTCCTGATGCGACGCTGAAAGTGCGAACCGGAGCGTTTGAGTCCAGAATTTTTTTAGGAATTTTAAGACACGAGCTTAAACAAGTGCTAAACAACAGGCGTTCAGCGAAATAGACACAGATTACTGCTTGGATTTATCTTGAGCGTGTGACTCAAGAAGATGCTCCCTGAGCAGGTCCCACCCGAAGTCCCCGCGGAAGTCCCTCCAGGTCGTGTGGATGTGATTCGCGCCATTCTGAGTGTTGTCATATTCGATGACGAAATCGGGGCTGTGAATGCGGTAGTAGTGGGCGTCGCCCGGCTCGATGCTGCCGGCCCAGGCGAAATGCACGTTGTTCCAGCCGCGGTCGGCGATCCTCTGGAGTTCGATGGCGGCGAGTTCGGGACGGAGGCGCCCGGCATACACCTCGGCCAAGGCTCGCAGTTGCGCCTGTTGGGCGGCGGTCATCCGTGCGTAGGGCAGGCCGGTGGGCGCGGCGAGTTTCGCCTCGCGGTCGTTGCCGGTGATGATGTCGGCCGGGGCGCGCGTGGCGATGAGCGCGATCCGGCGCTGTTCGTCGTCGAGAGATTTCATGAGCGCGCGGCCGAGGTCCTCCTCGGGGGCGAGTGCGCGCCGGCCCTTTTGCGTGTGCTCGATGCGCACCTCGGCGGGATTTGAACCGAAGAACATCGGCGTGGCCGAGACCCTGGTGCCTTCCGCGATGAGGAAGTTCACCGAGAGGTGGTGCCCTTCGATGCGCCAGCCCCAGGTGCCGTGTTGGTTGGGCGTGCCGAAGACCGTGAAATGATACAGCCCGCGGTCGCGGCGGGCGGTGCCCTCCATGGCGAACAGCACGTCTTCGAGCGCGATGATCGCGTCAGTCGTGAGCAGGCCGCGCTGGCTGAGGCCGGCGGCGACGAGCCCGCGCGCGAGCTGGCGCTGGGCGGGCGTCATGTCCTTGAGCGGAACGCCGTTCCGGGACTTGGGCACGAAGTGCCAGTTTTCGCGCTCCTCGTCGGCGAGCGGATAGACGGCTGACTGCCGCTGGGCGGCGTCGAGGGATTTCAGCCATGCTCCGGCCGCGGCGGCCATCTCCTCGCCGGGCGGATGATGGTCGTGGGCGAGGACGGTCAGCGAGAAAGCCAGGAACAGCACGGCGAGCCGGGTGGGGTGGGGCATGGGCAACGGCTACCCGAAAGCCGGGTGGACGCAAGCGATGGGCTTGGGCCTTGCCGCGCGTTCGGTTCCGTGGTCTGTTGAATCGCATGAGGTTTACCCTTCCTCGTGCAGGCAATGTCATCGCGCTGGCTCTCGGGCTCAGCCTGAGCGTGATGAGTGTCGCCCAGCGCCCGCGCTTCGATCCGCCGAGCGACTATGCCTACGATCTGGCCAAGGGCGGGATCAGCGCGACCGTTGAGCTGGAGGCCACGGGTTTCCGCTGGCCCGGAACCAGGCGGGGGGAAACCGCGTTTCTCGAAATCACCCTGTCGGAAACCTCGGGCGAAGCCCCGGCGGTGCAGGCGGAGCGTGGCGGCGTCGTGGTCCGCCAGGTATTCGAGGCGGGGGCGCGTGGACGCCGGTTTCTCGACGTCAGCCCTTTGATGTCGGCCGCAGGCGAGCGCGTGCAGCTGAAGGGCGAAGGCGCGGTCTGGGCGCCCGGCGCCGCCCGTGTTTTCGTGTATGCGAACAGCCGGCTGGCCGGACGTCGTGTGCTTGTGCTCGCGCCGCATCCCGACGATGCCGAGATCGCGGCCTTCGGGCTCTACCGCCAGACCGGCGCGGATGTGGTCACGGTGACCGCCGGTGACGCCGGTGGGGAGAATTTCGTCACGTTGTTCACCGAACCGGCCGAACACTACCGGATCAAGGGCTGGATCCGCACCTGGGACAGCATCAGCGTGCCGTTCTACGGCGGCGTTTTTCCGGGCAAGGCGCGCAACCTCGGTTACTACGACGGTGTGTTGCGGCAGATGCAGGCCGCGCCGACGACAGCGGTGCCGCCGCTCATGGCGAAACTGGACGCACCCGGCTATTATCGCAGTCTCAATATGGACGCCGCGCTCCGCGACCGTCCCTTCAAGGGGACCTGGCAGGCGCTGGTGGACGATCTCGTGCGGGAGCTGCACCGCGTGAAACCCGAGGTCATTGTCGCGCCGCATCCGCTGCTCGACGCGCATCCCGACCACCAGTTCACGACCATCGCGCTGATCGACGCCCTCGCGAAGTGGCCGGGCAAGTGCGAACTCTACCTTTACACCAACCATGCGATGGAGAACGAAGCCTGGCCGCTGGGCGACCGCAACGCCATGAGCGGACTGCCGCCCACGAGCCGGTCGGAGCTGTTTTTCAGCGGGCTGGTGTCGCTGCCGCTTTCGCCGCTGGACCAGAAGCTCAAGCTCGTCGCCCTCGAGGCCATGCACGACTTGCGCGCCTTCGACCTGCGCGACGGCACCCCGCCGGTGAGCGACGAGGTGCGCGCCTCCTGGAAAAACCACGATTACTACCGCCGCGGCCCGCGCCCCAACGAACTTTTCTTCGTCGTCACCCGCGAGGACGCGATCCGTCTGCGCGAGGCGTTTCTCATCCGGCGCTGAGCATTGCCTGCGCGATCCTGCCGGCCGAATCCATGTGCGGACGCTACACTCTCCAACAGGCCGAGGCCTTGAAGCGGTTGATCGAGAGCCTGACCGGACAGAAATACGAAGAACTGATGGCGCGCTTCAATGTCGCCCCGACCCAGCGCAATCCCGTCGTGCGGGCGGATCGAACCGGCGGGCGAAGCGCCGGGACCATGCGCTGGGGCTTGGCGCCGTTGCGTCCGACGGGAGGGACGACCGAGGCGGTGCATTTCAACGCCCGGTCCGAGGAGGTGCTGGCGAAACCCACGTTCCGGCAAGCGGTGCAGCACCGGCGGTGTGCGGTGCCCGCGGACGGCTTTTTCGAATGGAAGCGCATCAACGAACAAGTCCGGCAACCGCATTTGATTTCGTTGCGGGAGCGGCAGCCGTTTTTCATCGCCGGCATCTGCGACGAGGCCACCGCGCTTCAGCCGGAAGCCTACGCCCTGCTGACCTGCGGCCCCAATCGGCTGATGGCAGACATCCATCAGCGGATGCCTGTGATCCTGGACGGTGACCGGTTGGAGCGCTGGTTGAAGCCGGGCCCGCTCTCCGCCGGGGAATTGGCGAGCCTCTGTGTCCCCTTCGACGAAAAGCGCATGCAGGCTTGGCCGGTGGGCGAGGTGGTCAACAGCGCGCGCCACGATGTGCCGGCCTGCGTCGAGCCCGTGGCACCTTTCGTTGATCCACAGGGAGCGTTCGGTTTCTGAACGCCCCGGAGGGCAGGCGGTCGCTCCGGAAGGCCGAGTCAGCAGCCCGAGACGAGGCCGGGCATGACGAGGGAGTCGGGCCGGACCTTCGAGTGCGGCTCGGCCCGGAGGTCGGCGTTGTCGTCGGGGGGG
>JAUPWC010000421.1 GCA_030916665.1 Verrucomicrobiota bacterium | reverse complement strand
CCCGTGCCGACCTCGTGCAACAAGCAGGGCAAGTGCAAGGAGTGCGTCGTCGAGGTGGCCGAGGGCATGGACTGCCTCTCCAAACCCGGCCCCGAGGAAAAGCACCTGAAGGGCAATTTCCGTCTGTCCTGCTGCGCCCGGATCGCGGCGGAGCAGGGGACCGTGCGCTGCCACACGATGCGCCGCGGCACGATGAAGATCGAGAAGCACGCTTTTGAGCTGCCGACCGGTCCGCGCACCTGGCAGCTCGATCCCGCCGTCACGCGCGACGGCGACCGCATCCTCCTCGACGGCGTCGAGATCGACCGGGGCACCGGGCCGTTGCACGGCCTCGCCATCGATCTCGGCACGACGACCATCGTCGTGCGTCTGCTGAATCTCGAGACCGGCGAGGTCGTGGCGGATTCCTCTTTCGAAAATCCGCAGCGCTTTGGCGGTTCCGACGTGATGGCGCGCATCCAATACGACACCGAGGACCGCACCAAGACCCTCCAGCGCACGCTCACCGGCTACCTTAGCCGCGCCATCCTGGAGTTTCCCGTCAACCCGCGCTCCATCTACGAGGTGATCCTCGCGGGCAACTCGACGATGCGCGACATGTTCTTCCGGCTCTCGGTGTATTCCATCGGCCAGAGTCCCTACCAGTCGCTCACCGAACTGGAAATCGCCGAGGGCAAGCGCACCACGACCAGCCTCAGCGACACCGCCCGCCGCCTCGGTCTGCCGATCCACCCGCAGGCGCGCGTTTACGGACTGCCGATCATAAGCGGCCATGTCGGCGCCGACGCCGCGGCTTGCATGCTCGCCGTGGACCTTGCGCACGAGGAACGCCTCGTCGCCGTGATGGACATCGGCACCAACACCGAGCTCATCGTCGGCAACAAGCACAAGGTCCTCGCCGCGTCGTGTCCGGCCGGCCCGGCTTTTGAGGGTGGCCAGATCACCTGCGGCATGCCCGGCCTCCCGGGCGCCATTGAGAAGGTCGCCATCCACGACGACGGCCGCGTCGAGACGCGCGTCATCGGCGACGTGCCACCCGAGGGCCTCTGCGGTTCCGGGCTCGTGGACCTGCTCGCCGAGTTGCTCCGAACCGGCCGCATGAACGCGCTCGGCCGCTTCGAGGACGGCTCGCACGAGTTCGTGGTCGCCATCGACGGCGACCGCCCCGTCACCTTCAGCGAAGCCGACATCAACGCGCTCGCCCAAGCCAAGGGCGCCAACGTCGCCGGCCTGCAGATCGCGTTCGCCGAGTATGGACTCGATTACGCGCAGCTCGACGTCTTCTACCTCGCCGGCGGTTTCGGCCGGCACCTCGGGCTCGAGTCGTCCAAGCGCATCGGCCTGATTCCCAATCTATCGGCGGAGAAGATCGTTCAGGTCGGCAACGCTTCCGTCGAGGGTGCCTGCATCGCGCTGCTCTCGCGCACGAAGCGCGCCGAGTTGGAGGAACTCGTGAAGCGCGTGCAGCATTGCCGGCTCGAGACGCATCCCGGGTTCTTCGACTACTTCGTCGAGGGCTGCCAGTTCGCCCCGGTGGGCGGCGCGGAGGTTTCCGGTCCTTAACCAAGGAAGTGAAAAAACCACAGATGGACACAGATACACACAGATTTTCCGGATCGGAATTACGGAAGCCTCGGAGCCCTCAATCATGGGAGGCTGCCCACGAGAGGAGCCGGCGATCTTCAATCATCTGTGCTCATCCGTGTTCATCTGTGGTTAACCTGAATTGCTCTGGTTGAGGCATCATGGAAACCTTTTCCACGCAGCCCGAGTTTCAGGTGAAGGAGGCCGAATACCTCCGCCTGCTGGGCTATCCGCGCGGCCACGAGCCCGGCGAGAGGGTGAAAGAGCTGATGGCGTGGGCGCGCGATTGGTATGCCCAGCACGGCCGGCCCTGGGCTTATCACCGTCGAGTCGCCCTCCAGACCGACGCCGGCGCGCTGCGACTCGACGACGTGGAATTCGGTTCCCCGCGCCTGCGTGAACACTTGCAGCACCATGCCGCCACCGGTGCCGTGCTCGTCGCGGTCAGCGCCGGCCGCGAGTGCGAGGAGCACGCGCGCGAACTGTGGAACGAGGGCAAACCCGACGAGTATTTCTTCCTCGAGATCTACGGCTCCGCCGTCGTTGAGGACCTGGTGGCCCGCACCAGCGGTCGTCTCTGCGATGTCGCCTGCCACGACGGCCTGATGGCCGTGCCGCACTACAGCCCCGGTTACGCGGGCTGGGATGTGGCGGAGCAGAACAAACTTTTCGAATTGATCACCGCACGCGCCGGCCGGTCGCTACCCGGCCCGCTGGAGGTGCTGTCCAGCGGGATGCTCAAGCCGAAGAAGTCCCTGCTCGCGGTCTTCGGCCTCGCGCCGGTGTCCGCACCGCGTCCGGCCGCTCTGGCCACGCCGTGCGAGGGGTGCGCGTTTTCGCCCTGCCGCTACCGCCGCGCGGCGTATCGCCATCAAGGTGGTCCGGTCTCAGACCGGACGCCTGGCCAGTCCGAGACTGGCCCTACCACCGAACCCCGATACACCGTCAACGCCCGCGCCCTGCGCAAGTGGGCCGCCGAGCGCGTCCGTGTCACGCCGCAGGCGGACGGATCGGTCGAGGCGGTCTTTCGCTTCGACGGCACGACCTGCTCGCACCAGCCGCTCGCCTTTTACTATCGCGTGAAACTCGGCGGGGCAGGGGACGGGCACGTCATTCTCGAAAGCTCCTGCCGGCCCGCAGCCGACGACGTGGGGCACAAGCTCACCTGCTCCTATCTCGCCGACGGCGAGGACCACCTGCGCGAGATCGCCGCCGACCGTCCGCTGCTCGGGCGATCCCTCGACGAGGTCTTTGCCTGGTCGCGCGAGTCGGCTCCGGCCGGCTGCCATTGCGCTCCCGCGAGCCGGGCCCACAAGTGGGGCCTCGCGCTCGAGGCGATCCACTATGCGCTCGCGCAGACGCGCGCCGCCCAACCCGTTTCCTGAACCCCACCACGACCATGATCAAACTCTGCGACATCGCCTCCGCCGCCACGGAAAAACTGCCACCCGGCTTCACCGACAAGTCCGGCATCGGCGTCCATTACGTGGACGCGTTCCTCAAGCCCATGAACGCCGCGCTGCCCGACGGCACGCGCGTCGCCGCCAAGCGCCGCGGTCTCAAGATCAACCTCACCGTCGGCACCAAAAAGGGCTTCGGCCTCATGCGCCGCCTCGAGGTCAGCCCGGACCCGGTCGTGATGCTCAAGGCCTGCCTCGACGAGGCGGCCAAGGCGGCCGGCGTGCAGCTTCAGGTCACCGAGAAGGAAATTCTGATTGCGCCCTGAGGGCACTAAGCCGGAACCATGCA
>JAUPWC010000420.1 GCA_030916665.1 Verrucomicrobiota bacterium | reverse complement strand
GGCCGAAGCCCTTGACCTCGGTGACCGTCAGACCTTCGACGCCGGCCTTGGAGAGAGCCTCTTTGACCTCGTCCAGCTTGAACGGCTTGATGATGGCGATGATGAGTTTCATGTGGATAGGATGTGGAGGTTAGAGGATGTAGCCTTCCTCGCTGTGATCGGTGATGTCCAGGCCCTGCTGTTCGGCCTCGGCGCTGGGCCGGAGTCCGACGATGGCCTTGACGAGATAGGCAATGACGATGGTGGCGACAATCGACAGCACCAGCGTCAGGCCGATGGCCTTGAGCTGGGCGACCCACAGACCGCCGTCGGTGACCAGCGCGGCCAGGCCATTCTTTTTGGCATAACCGTCGCTCACCAGGTTGCTGTTAACTTCGGCCGTGGCGAGGAAACCGGTCACCAATGCACCCAACGTGCCGCCGACGGCATGCACGCCGAACGTATCAAGCGCGTCGTCATACTTGAAGATGGCCTTGAGCTTGGTGCAGGCGAAGAAGGGAATCACACCGGCGAGGATACCGATGATGATGGAGCCGGTGGCGTTCACGAAACCCGCCGCCGGGGTGATTACCACGAGCCCGGCGATGATGCCCGAACAGAAACCGAGCACGGAAGCGTGGCCGCGCAGCATCTTCTCAAGCATGCCCCAGACGAAGCCGGCCACCGCCGCGGCCAGCGTCGTGGTCATGAAAGCGTTGGCCGCGACACCGTCGGCCGCCAAGGCGGAGCCGGCGTTGAAGCCATACCAGCCCACGTAGAGCATGCCGGTGCCGACCATGCAGAGCACCATGGAATGCGGCGCCATCTTCTCTTTGCCGAAGCCGAGACGCGGCCCGAGAATCAAGCAAAGCACGAGTGCAGACCAACCGGAGGACATGTGCACCACCGTGCCGCCGGCAAAGTCAATGGCCGGGATCGCGGCATCGGCATTCCACACGCCATTCATGAATCCGGTAGCGCCCCACACCATGTGCGCCAGCGGGAAATAGACGACGACCATCCAGATCGTGACAAACAGCAGGATGGCGCTGAACTTCATGCGCTCGGCGATTGCACCCACGATCAATGCCGGTGTGATGATCGCGAACATCAGCTGATACATCGAAAACACATTCTGGGAAATCCAGTAGGCATAGTTGGTGTTGGGCGCGGATGTGACACCCTTCAGAAAGAAGAACTCCGTGCCACCCACGAAGGGACTGCCAAAGCTGGTGCCAAACACCAAGCTGTAGCCGAATGCCCACCACAGGATGGAAACCAGCCCGGTGATGCCCAGGCACTGGGCCAGCACCGAAAGCACGTTCTTCCTGCGAACCAAACCGCCGTAAAACAGGGCCAAACCCGGGAGCGTCATGAACAGCACCAAGGCGGCGCAGATCATCATGAACGCATTGTGTCCGGGGCCGGCGACGCCTGCCAATCCAGCTCCGGGATCAGTATTGTTGACATAAGCGGCAAAGGCGCCGTCAACCGGGGGCGGCGCAGCAGGAGCGTCATCCGCGAACATGGGAAAAGCCCAAGCAGAGGCGAGAAACGCGCCGGCCAAGGCGAGTAAGCGTGGGAGTTTGAGGGTAGTTAGTGGATTCATGGACGCTGGCTCCAAATGCAGCTCCCATGCCATGCATCACCGTATTTTTGTCTTAGAAACGCATGAAGGCGGGTCTTGCGACCCGCCTTCATGGAAAAATATTGGATATAAATCGCTTACTCAGATGGCGGCGTCGCCATGCTCGTCGGTGCGGATGCGAATGACGTCGTCCACGGGGGAGATGAACACCTTGCCGTCGCCGATCTTCCCGGTCTTGGCGCCGTTCACAATGGCGGTCACGACCTTGTCCTTGATGTCGTCGGACACGACGACCTCGATTTTGATCTTCGGCAGGAAATCCACCGTATATTCGCTGCCGCGGTAAACCTCGGTGTGGCCCTTCTGCCGGCCGAAACCCTTCACCTCGGTGACGGTCATGCCTTCGACGCCAACGGCAGTCAGCGCTTCCTTAACGGCCTCGAGTTTGAACGGCTTGATGATGGCGGTGATGAGTTTCATGGGGTGAAATGGAATAGAGCGGCAGTCTTTCGCTTTGTGAATCAGGCGCAAGCCTTTAGGCGACGACTGCACATCCCGGACAAGAAATGAGCAGCGAAGCCGCTCAGGTCTGCGGGATGACGGTCTGGATGTGCAGTTCCTTGAGCTGCTTCGCCGTGACCGGCGTCGGGCTCTGAGCCATGAGGTCCTGGGCTTTCTGGGTCTTCGGGAATGCGATGACGTCACGGATGCTCGTGGTGCCGCACAGGAGAGCGCACATGCGGTCGAGGCCGAAGGCGATGCCGCCGTGCGGAGGCGCGCCATACTTGAAGGCCTTGAGCATGTAGCCGAAGCGGCTCTCGACGGTCTCGGCGGGAATCTTGAGCACGTCCTTGAACACCTTCTCCTGCACCGCGGGCTGGTGGATGCGGATCGAGCCGCCGCCAAGCTCCATGCCGTTCAGCACGCAGTCGTAATGCTGGCCGCGCACGGCCTTCGGGTCGGTGTCGAGCAGGGCGGTGTCTTCGCCCACGGGCGCCGTGAACGGGTGGTGCGTGGCCGCGTAGCTGCCCTTCTCCTCGTCGTAGCTCATGAGCGGGAAATCGACGACCCACAGAAAATTCCACCGGTCGGCCGGGATGCTGAGCTTGCCGCGTTTCACAAGCAACTGGGCGGCCTCAAGCCGGATGCGGCCGAGGATGGCGCAAGCCCGCTCCCACGGGGCGGCGGCGAAAAACACGATGTCACCGTCCTCGATGTTCAGTTTCTGTGTCAGCTCGGCCTTTTCGGCGTCGCTGAAGAATTTCACGATGGGCGACTTCCAGCCGCCCGCCTCGGCCTTGATGTAGGCGAGGCCCTTCGCGCCGAGGGTCTTGGCGATCTCCTCGAGCGCGCCGATCTCGCCCTGGGTGACGTCGGCGAGGCCCTTCGCGTTGAAGGCCTTCACCGAGCCGTGGGCGGCGACGGTGGACTGGAAGACTTTGAAGCCGGAGTTTTTGAACGTCTCGGAGAAATCCGCGATCTCCATGGCAAAGCGCGTGTCGGGCTTGTCCACGCCGTAACGGTTCATCGCGTCCTTGTAGGCCATGCGCGGGAACGGCGTCGGCAGGTCGTGGTTGAGCACGTCCTTCCAGACTTTCTTCAGCATGCCCTCGAAGAGGGAGTAGATGCCCTCGCGGTCGATGAACGACACCTCGACGTCGATCTGGGTGAACTCCATCTGGCGGTCGGCACGCAGGTCCTCGTCGCGGAAGCAGCGGGCGATCTGGAAATACTTTTCCACGCCGGCCACCATGAGGATCTGCTTGAACTGCTGGGGTGACTGCGAGAGGGCGTAGAACTCGCCCGGGTGGATGCGCGACGGCACGAGGTATTCGCGGGCGCCCTCGGGCGTGCTCTTGAAAAGGGCGGGCGTCTCGACCTCGTAGAAACCCTGGGAGTCGAAGTAGTCGCGCACGGACTTCGTCGCGCGGTGGCGCACCGCGAGGTTCTTGCGCATCTTTGGCCGGCGCAGGTCGAGGTAGCGGTAGGTCAGGCGCAGGTCCTCGTTGACCTTGTCCCCGCCGGCGTCGGTCAGCGGGAACGGGGGCGTCTCGGAAAGGTTGTGGATGACCAGCTCGGTGGCATCGATCTCGATCTCACCGGTCGGAAGGTTCTTGTTCACCATCGCCTCGGGGCGGTTCTCGACCTTGCCGGTGATGCCGATGACGGACTCGTCCTTGAGCTGCGCGGCCTGCGCGCGCAGGGCGGAGTCGAACTTCACCTGGGTCACGCCTTCGCGGTCGCGAAGATCGACGAAGATGATGCCGCCGTGATCGCGGACGGAATCAACCCAGCCGGCGAGCGAGACGGTTGTGCCGAGGTTGGACTTGGTGAGCTGGCCACAGTGATGGGTGCGAAGCATAGGGACGGAACGACGAACAAAACGACCCGTGCCCCCGGGGGGCAACCAGAATTTCCTGCCGTATGACAGGGCGAAACCAACATTGCGCCTGGCCCCGTGGGCGGTGAGCTTGCTCACGCCACGAGCCAATTACAGCGCTTGTGGCGCCAGCAAGCTGGCCGCCCACCCAAGCAGGCCCTCCCCACCCCATGAAAAGCGCCATCAACACGAAGCTCTCCGTCCTGATGTTCCTCCAGTTCTTCATCTGGGGGGCGTGGTATACCTCGATCGCCGTTTATATGACCGCGCAAGGCATGGGCAGTCTGACACACTGGCCGTTCACGGTAAACCCGCTGGCCGCCATCGTGGCGCCGTTTTTTCTCGGGCTGGTCGCCGACCGCTTCTTCGCCACCGAAAAGGTGCTCGCGCTGCTGCACATCGCAGGCGGCGTGGTGCTGCTGGCGGTGCCCCAATTCGCGGGCAATCCCACCGCCTTTATCCTCGGCCTGCTGGTTTACAATCTCTGCTACATGCCGACCCTCGGCTTGGCCAACTCCCTCGCCTTCCACCACATTGAGGACCAGGAAAAACAATTCCCGCGCATCCGTGTGTTTGGCACCGTCGGCTGGATTGTCGCCGGCCTCGCCGTTTCCTTCGTGCTCGGCAAGTTCACCGGCGGCGCCGCGGAAGGCACGGCGGCCCCGCTCATGACCGCCGGCGTCGCGTCGCTGCTGCTTGGCGCCTTCTGCTTCACCCTGCCCCACACGCCACCGTCGGCCAAGGGCAAGCAGGTTTCCTTCGGCTCCATCCTCGGACTCGACGCCTTCCGCCAGTTGGGCAGCGGGCCGTTCTACGTGTTTTTGCTCAGCTCATTCCTTATCTGCATCCCGCTGGCCGCCTACTACAACTTCACCCAGCTCTTCCTTGGCGCCGCTGGTGTCCAGAACATCGCCGCAGTCCAGACCCTCGGCCAGATGTCCGAGGTGGCCTTCATGCTGCTGATGCCCCTCTTCTTCGCCCGGCTCGGCGTGAAATGGATGCTCATCGTCGGCATGGGCGCGTGGGTGGTGCGCTACGCGCTCTTCGCCCTCGGTGCCCCCGACCAGGTGCAGTGGATGGTCATCGGCGGCATCGCCCTGCACGGCATCTGTTACGACTTCTTCTTCGTCACCGGCCAGATCTATGTGGACAAGAAGTCCTCGCCCGCCGTCCGCGGCCAGGCGCAGGGCATGTTGGTGCTCGTGACCTACGGCGTCGGCATGCTCATCGGCGCGCAAATTGCCGGCCGCGTTTACAACGGCTTCCTCGGCTCCGCCACCGCCCTCACCAACGTCCAGTGGCAATCCTTCTGGTGGCTGCCCGCAGCCTTCGCCCTCGGCGTGCTGGTGCTCTTCGCCCTGCTCTTCCGCGACAAGAAGGTGGAAGAGGACCGAAGGATGTGAATCCGCGCCCAGTGGCGCGGAAGGACCAAGTAACAAGTGCCAAGTAGCAAGAATCTGGCTCCTGACACTTGATACTTGGCACTTGTTACTTGGCTTTCACGGAATCCACCGGCGCAAAAACCTTCGCGCATCCGTCAGTGACCGCTTCCGGTCTTCGAGGCTTCCTTCGTAATCCTTGTCCTCGACCTCGACCACGACGGGCCCCTGCCAGCCGATTTCTTTCAGCGTGGCAAAATAAGCGCCCCAATCAATGTCGCCCCGACCGGGCAGCTTGGGCGTGTGGAAGGTCAGCGGGTTGGCGAGAATACCGTGCTCGTCGAGCCGGTCGCGGTGGACGTGCGCGTCCTTCAGATGCAGGTGATGCAGCCGGGACGTGAACTCCCGCAGTGGCTTCAGATAATCCATCTGCATCCAAAGCAGGTGCGAGGGATCGTAGTTCAGGCCGAAGTTGGCGTCCGGAATGATTTCCCAGAGCTTCCGCCAGATCGCCGGCGAATACGCCAGGTTCTGTCCCTTCGGCCACTCGTCGTAGGTGAAATACATCGGGCAGTTTTCGATGCCGATGTTAACGCCGTGTTCGGCGGCGAACTTCACCAGCGACGGCCAGACCTGCGCGAAGAGCTTCAGGTTCTCCACCTCGTTGAGCAGCTGGTTGCGCCCGACAAAGGTGTTCACGTTGCGCAGCCCGAGCTTCTGCGCCGCCACGATCACCCTCCGGATGTGCTCGCGGAAGAACTCTGCGCGCTCGGCATCGGCGTCCATCGGATTCGGGTAGTAGCCAAGCCCGGACAGAAACACGCCCTGCTCCTTCAGGAAGGCCTTCACCTCCACCGCCCGTGCGTCGGTCAACGTGGCAACATCAAGATGCGTGACGCCGGCATAGCGCCGCTCGGCCTTGCCCAGCGGCCAGCAGCAGAGCTCCACGCACTTGTAGTCGGCCTCCTTTGCGAAGCGGATCACGTCCTCGAACCCGAGGTCGGGCAGGATCGCGGAAACAAAACCGGGGGCGTTGATCATAGGGACCGATCAAATTGTCAGATGCGCGAGCAGGGCCCGTTCCTCTTCCGGTGGCAGCGGTTCTCCGTTGGTCTCTAGGATGCGTCGGGCCAGCGGCTCGAGCTGCTCGGCCGGCACCTCCACCACCCCAATGCCGTCGCGCCACTGGATGACGGGCAGGCCCCAGGCCAGGTTCTCGAGAATAACATCGGCGTAAGCCTTGCGCATGGCCCGCATCGAGGCGCGGGTTTCCCAGCTGAGTTCCGCGCCCGCTGGTTCTTCCACTCGGTCCGTGGGTTTGTCAGCCATGAACCGCAAGCTAGTGGCCGCTTCCAGCTGCGCAAGCATGGACGCATCCCTCACCCACAACCGGCCATCCAGTTCTTCCACCACCAAGTGAGGGTCCTGACCGGTGTTGTTGTAAATACGCCACTCGTGAAGCAGCGGCCGATATTGCTCCAGCAGCAGTCGCAGTCCTTTGCCGAAGCGCCTCTGCTGCACTTC
>JAUPWC010000419.1 GCA_030916665.1 Verrucomicrobiota bacterium | reverse complement strand
GCGGGCTACCAGCCCGAGATCGCCTACTTCGAGTGCATGCACGAGCTGAAGCTCATCGTGGACCTGATGTACCGCGGCGGCCTCAACTACATGCGTTACTCCGTCTCGGACACCGCCGAGTGGGGCGACTACGTCTCCGGCCCGCGCGTGGTCACCAAGCAGACGCAGAAGGAGATGAAGCGCATCCTCAAGGACATCACCACCGGCAAGTTCGCCAAGCGCTTCATCGACGAGAACAACAAGTATGGCCGCAAGACCATGACCAAGTTCCGCAACAAGGAGCGCGGCCAGAAGATCGAGGTCGTTGGCGCCAAGTTGCGCGCGATGATGCCGTTCCTGAACCCCGTCGTGATCTCCAAGTAATCGGGAAGGAAGAACGTTTCATGTCTCCTCGCGACCAACGCCATCCGCTCTCCGCCTCCTCCGGGATGCGGTCCGCGTCTGACTTGGCCGCGATGGGTCTTCGACTGCGACTTACCCGGGAGCTTACGGCCGGTTCCGTGGCGCACAGCCACGGTGCCGCCGGCAAGCTCCTGTTTTTGTCGCCCGTTATCAACCAACGCTAACAGTCCGAAAACCTTTCCAAATCATGAATCCTTCTTCCCCAAATTACGTTCGTATCTTCGACACCAGCCTCCGCGACGGCGAGCAGGCTCCCGGTGCTTCCATGACCTCGGCTGAAAAGCTCGAGGTCGCCCGCGCCCTGGCCCGCCTCGGCGTGGACGTCATTGAGGCCGGTTTTCCCGCCGCCTCGCCCGACGACCTCGCCGCGGTCCAGACCATCGCCGCCGAGGTGGGGCAGGCCCCCGTCGCCGGCCGCCCGCAAGCCGAGCCGCCGATCATCTGCGGCCTCGCGCGCTGCACCAAGAACGACATCGATGCGGCCTGGCAGGGCGTCAAGGGCGCCAAGCACCCGCGCATCCACACCTTTCTCGCGACCAGCGATCTCCATCTGAAGCACAAGCTCCGGATGACGCGCGAGGAGATGACCGCCAAGGCGGTCGAGATGGTCACCTACGCCCGTTCGCTCTGCGCCGACATCGAGTTCTCGCCCGAGGACGCCGGCCGCAGCGACCCGGAATTTCTCTACAAGGTCCTTGAGGCCGTCATCAAGGCCGGCGCCACCACGCTCAACATCCCGGACACCGTCGGCTACACCATGCCTGACGAGTTCGGCGCGCTCATCGCGGGCATCATCAAGCATACCCCCGGCGCGAAGGACGTGATCATCTCCGTTCACTGCCACGACGACCTCGGCCTGGCGGTGGCCAACTCGGTCGCCGGTCTCCGCGCCGGCGCGCGCCAGGCGGAGTGCACCATCAACGGCATCGGCGAGCGCGCGGGCAACGCGTCGCTCGAGGAGATCGTCATGGCCTTGCGCACGCGTGCCGACAAAATCGGCCTGCAGACCGGCATCGACGCCACGCAGCTCTGCCGCACCAGCAAGCTTGTCTCGCGCAGCACCAGCTACCCGGTGCCGCCCAACAAGTCCATCGTCGGCGCCAACGCCTTCGCGCACGAGTCCGGCATCCACCAGGACGGCATGATCAAGAACGCGCAGACCTATGAGATCATGCGCCCCGAGGATGTCGGCGCGACCCAGACCATGCTCGTGCTCGGCAAGCACTCGGGCCGTGCGGCTTTTTCGAAGCGCCTCGCCGAACTGGGTTACCCGCTCGAGGGCGACGCCCTGCTCAAGGCGTTCAACGAATTCAAGAAGCTCGCAGACCGGAAGAAAGCCGTGCTCGACGCCGACCTCATCACTCTCGCTTCCGACGAGCGCGCCACCGTGCCTGAACTCTGGGCACTGGAGACGCTCCAGGTGGTCTGCGGCACGACCGGCCTGCCCACCGCGACGGTCCGCCTGCGCGATCCGGACGGCAAGACGCACGTCAAGGCCTGCGTCGGCACCGGCCCGGTGGATGCCACCTACAAGGCGATCGACGCCATCGTGAAGGTGCCGGTCAAGCTGCTGGAATTCGGCATCAACGGCGTCACCGAGGGCATCGACGCCCTCGCCGAGGCCAGCGTGCGCGTGCGCCACGACGAGCAGCGCTCCAGCCACGGCCACGGCGCCGACACCGACATCGTGGTGGCCAGCGCCAAGGCTTACGTCGCGGCGATCAACCACGTTCTTTCGCGCCAGTCTTCTGCCCGACCGCCGCATCCGCAGAAGACGTCTGCGACGCCGGAGGTCACCGCCTGATTTATGTCCAGCGCCCAACCCAGTCACATCGAGATCTTCGACACCACGCTTCGCGACGGCGGTCAGACCGAGGGCATTTCCTACTCGGTCGATGACAAGCTGCGCATTGCCCGGAAGCTCGACGAGCTGGGCGTGGCTTTCATCGAGGGCGGCTGGCCGGGCTCCAATCCCAAGGACGCGCTGTTCTTCGAGCAGGCGCGCAAGGAGAAGTGGACGCATGCCAAGATCGTGGCCTTCGGCGCGACCCGCCGGGCCAAGTTCAAGCCGGAGGAAGACCCGAGCGTGCGCGCGCTGGTCGAGGCCGGCACCGAGGTTTGCTGCATCTTCGGCAAGTCCTCCGTGCTGCAGGTCGAGGAAGTGCTCCGCACCACGCTCGACGAGAATCTCCGCATGATCGAGGAGACCGTCGCCTATCTGCGTTCGCAGGGAAAGCGCGTGATCTACGATGGCGAGCACTTCTTCGACGGCTTCGATCAGAACCCGGATTACGCCCTCCAGTGCCTCGGCGCCGCCCACAAGGGTGGGGCGGAAACGCTCGTGCTGTGCGACACCAACGGCGGGCATCTTCCTTGGGAAGTCGCGGCCACGGTGCAGGCCGTGCAGAAGCATTTTGGCCCCGGCGTGCGCGTGGGCATCCACCTGCACGACGACACCGGTTGCGGCGTGGCCAGCAGCGTGGCGGCGATCCACGCCGGCGCGGTCCACGTGCAGGGCACGATCAACGGCTACGGCGAGCGTTGCGGCAACGCGAACCTCTGCGTCGTCATCCCCAACATCGAGCTGAAGCTCAAGAGGCGCGCGCTGCCGGAAGGTCACCTGGTCCGCTTGCACGAGGTGGCGGCCTTTGTGGCCGAGGTGGCGAATCTCGCACCGGCCAACCAGATGGCCTACGTCGGCAACAGCGCCTTCGCGCACAAGGCCGGCGTGCATGTCTCGGCGATGCAGCGGCATCCTGATGCCTACCAGCACATCGACCCGAAGCTCGTCGGCAACGAGATGCGCGTCGTGGTCAGCGAACTTTCCGGCCGTTCCAACATCGTCGAAAAGGCGACCGAGCTCGGTCTGACCGGGCTCGACGACAAGCTCGGGGCCAAGGTCGTGGAACTCATCAAGGCCAAGGAGCACGAGGGCTTTTCCTACGAGGCCGCCGAGGCCAGCGTCGCGTTGCTCGTTCGCCGGCTCACCGCGGGTTACCAGCCGTTTTTCTCGCTGCTCGACTATCGTGGCATGGTCAGCCGTCACAGCGATCGCCAGGCGGCCGAAGCCACGATCAAGCTCAATGTCCAGGGCCGCGAGGTCCACATGGTCGCGGAGGGAAACGGACCGGTGAACGCCTTCGACACCGCGCTGCGCAAGGCGCTGCACCCGTTCTTCCCGCAGATCGACCAGATCCAGCTGGCCGACTACAAGGTGCGCATTCTCAACAGCAACACGGGCACCGGCGCGATCACGCGCGTGCTCATCGACTGGCACGACGGCAGCGAGCGCCGCTGGAGCACGGTCGGTGCCGGCACCAACATCCTCGACGCCACCTGGCTGGCGCTCGCGGATGGTTACGAATACGCGCTGACCGACGCGGCCGCGCACAAGAAGGAAGTTTCCGCATGAACGCCAATATTGTCCTGTTGCCGGGTGACGGCATCGGTCCCGAAATCGTCAATGAAACGCGCCTCGTCCTCGACGCGGTGGCCAAGCTCTTCGGGCACACTTTCTCGTATTCCACGCATCTGCTCGGCGGCTGCGCGATTGACGCGACCGGCACCGCCATGCCCGAGGCCACACTCAAGGCCTGCCAGGCGGCCGATGCCGTGCTGCTCGGTGCGGTCGGCGGCCCGAAGTGGGATGATCCGCAGGCCAAGGTGCGTCCCGAGCAGGGCCTGCTGGCCATCCGCAAGGGCCTCGGCCTTTATGCGAACCTGCGCCCGGTGAAGGCGATTCCGTCACTGGCGCATCTTTCCCCGCTCAAGCCCGAGCGCGTGGCCGGCGTAGACTTCATCGTCATCCGCGAGCTGACCGGCGGCCTGTATTTCGGCCAGCCGAAAGGCCGCA
Organism: Verrucomicrobiota bacterium; assembly: GCA_030916665.1. GTDB lineage: Bacteria > Verrucomicrobiota > Verrucomicrobiia > Opitutales > Opitutaceae > Lacunisphaera. The sequence goes on along the minus strand of JAUPWC010000419.1, from coordinate 3,057 downwards.
GCGCGACGCCCGAGGGCGGCGAGCAGGCGGTGGACACGCTCGTGTATGCCGACGTCGAGATCCGCCGCATCGTGCGCCTCGCGTTCGAGCTCGCGTGCGGCCGCCGCAAGCTCGTCACGTCGATCGACAAGGCCAACGTGCTCGAGTCGTCGCGCCTGTGGCGCAAGATCGCCATGGAAGTGGGCCAGGAATTCCCCGACGTGAAGCTGGAGCACCAGCTCGTGGATTCCGCCGCCATGCGCCTCGTGACGCACGCCGCGCAGTTCGACGTGATCGTGACCGAGAACATGTTCGGCGACATCCTGACCGATGAGGCGGCCGTGTTGGCCGGTTCGCTCGGCCTGCTGCCCAGCGCCTCGCTCGGCGCCGGCAAGCTCGGCCTTTACGAGCCCATCCACGGCTCGGCGCCCGACATCGCGGGCAAGGGCATCGCCAACCCCACGGGCACCATCCTTTCCGCCGCCATGCTGCTGCGTCACTCCCTCGGTTTGGAGGCCGAGGCCCGAGCTATTGAGGCGGCCGTGAGCGCCGCCATTGACGAAGGCATCCACACCGGCGACCTCGGTGCGGCCAAGCCAGTCAACACGACCCAAATGGGCGATGCAGTCCGCGCACGCCTCAAGCGTTAAGCCAACGGCCTAGATGGCCGATCAAAACCATCCCTTCCATGTCTTTCTCCTCCCACCTGCCGCCGCTCGACACGACCCGCTTCATTGCGCGTCATGTGGCCGGCCTGCGCCGCTCCGGCATCCGCGACTTTTTTGAACTGGTCGCGAAGACAGACGGCGTCATCTCGCTCGGTATCGGCGAACCCGATTTCGACACCCCCGAACCCATCCGCAACGCCGTCAAGACGGCGATGGACACGGGCAAAACCCACTACACCTCGAATCTCGGCCTGCCCGAGCTCCGCAAGGAGATCAGCCGCTACGTCGAGAGCTACTTCCGTGTCGCCTATCGCTGGGACGACGAGGTGCTCGTGACCGTCGGCGTCTCCGAGGCGCTCGACCTGACCCTGCGTGCCCTGCTCAACCCGGGCGACAAAGTTCTCTATCACCAGCCCTGTTACGTCTCCTACGCACCGACCGTCGAACTGGTCCACGGCGTTGGCGTGCCGGTGGCGACCAGCGCCGCCGAGCAGTTCTCGCTCGACGAACCCGCTTTGCGCGCGGCCTGGCAGCCCGGCTGCAAACTGCTGCTCCTGAACCTGCCCTGCAATCCGACGGGCGGCGTCTGCTCGAAGGAGCAGCTGGAGCGCATCGCGAAGTTCGCCATCGAGAAGGACCTCATCGTCATCAGCGACGAGATCTACTCGGAGCTGATCTTCGAGGGCACGCACACCAGCATCGCCAGCCTGCCCGGCATGCGCGAGCGCACACTGCTGTTGCACGGTTTTTCCAAGGCCTTTGCGATGACCGGCTTCCGCCTCGGCTACGCCTGCGGTCCGGCTCCGCTCATCGAGGCCATGATGAAGGTGCACCAGTATTCCATGCTGTGCGCGCCGAGCATCAGCCAGGAGGGCGCCCTCGCGGCGCTGCGCCTGGGCGACGACGCCACCAAGTTCATGCGCGACCGCTACCGCGAGCGCCGCGATCTGTTCGTGAAGCGCATCAACGCGGCCGGCATCAAGTGCCACGCGCCGCGCGGCTCGTTTTACGCGTTCCCGTCGATTGTTTCCACCGGTCTGGACGAGAGCGAGTTCGCTCGCCGCCTGCTGACCGAGTTCAAGGTCGCGGTGGTGCCCGGCACGGCCTTTGGCGACGCCGGCAAGGGCCATGTGCGCGCCTGTTTCACGGCCAACGAGCAGAAGCTGAACGCCGCCTGCGACCGCATCGAGCAGATGCTCACCTCGCTCAGTCGCAGCAAGACCTCGGCCTGAGAATTCCTGATTGGCAAAGAAAAGCCCGTCCCCGCGTAAGCAGGAACGGGCTTTTTGTCAGACTTGGCTAAGCCGGAGCTTAGAAGGTGTAGTTGAAGCCGACGTTGGCCCAGGCGTGATTGTCTTCCACACCGTCGAGGTCATGGGAGGACCAGTTCACACCAAGGGTCAGCGTGGCGGCATCGCTGAGCTTGTAGGGCAGGGCGAGGCCGGCGCTGTAGTAGGTGTAACCGCTGCCGGAGTCGGGTTTGGCATGGCCGACCGAGGCGGAGAAGTTCAGCGCCACGGTTTCGTTGACCGGGATGCTGTAGCCCAGGTTGCCCTGCACGGTGAAGACATCGAGGTCGAAGTCGTTGTAGAGGTAGAGGCCCAGATTCACGCCCTGGACGCTGCCGTTGATGCCGGCGTAGGCCTCGAAGGTGGCCTTGTCGGCACCCGGGACGTCCAGACCGGGATAGGAGTAGAGCGTGGCACCGAGATCGAGGCTGACGCTGTCAGACAGCTTCAGGCCGTAACCGGCATAGTAATCGATTTCGGCTTCGTAGCCGCGGTCGGCGGGCAGGCTGCTCCAGACGCCGATGTAGAAGTCACCCGTGGTGAGCTTGATCGCGGGTTGGAAGGCACCTTCGGCGTATTCGATGCCGCGGAAGACATACTTGGTGACGTAGGTGAAGTCAGCCGAGATGTTGTAGGACGAAGCCGGAGCGGATTCGTCGGCGCTGAGCGAGGCACCGGTGAGGAGCGCCGCGAGGATCAATGCAGTCTTTTTCATGTGTAGGTTTGGTGTTTGGCGGGGATTGGTTGGGTCCCAGTCCGAGCGGACACCGTTTTGTAAAGCCGGTGCCATCGGAACGAGATTATTCCTTGGAAAGCACTCCGTAGGCCAAGTCATGAGTCAAATTGCTGCCCGGGTATCAGTCCGGGCTCTCGATATATCTAGTGTCTCTTATAAGATAAACCCCGCCAACGTCATACGACGCTGGTGGGGTCGAATGGTGCTGGTGTGTGAGGGAATTTCTTGGACGGCGGAGTCGCCACGCTCGTCCGTGCGGATGCGGAGGACTTTCGCTAGCGTCACGACGAAGATCTTAGCCGGAACGATGCAGTTGAAAGAGTGCCGCCGTTTGGGAAGTGATTGGGATTGATGAAAAAGAACCAATCGGAGGGCGACGGCCCGC
>JAUPWC010000418.1 GCA_030916665.1 Verrucomicrobiota bacterium | reverse complement strand
ATCGGCCGCGCCTTCGGCATCCTGCAGAACGGCTACCTGCTCAATTCCGGCGAGGCTATGAACCTGCTCTCGCTCATCCGGCTCGGCATCGACCTCGGCATCTTCGCCGACGGCCAGCGCGCCGTGGTCGACCGCCTCTTCATCGAGTGCCAGCCGGGCCACGTGCAGCATGCCGCCAAGGGTTCATTCGAACCCAGCCAGCGCGACGTGCTCCGCGCCGAGCGGCTGCGCCTCGAATTTGCCAAAGTGACCGCTCCTGACTTCAGTAACGCCGCCAAGTAACCGATTTAACCCAATCCTCATGGAACCAATGAACAACTTCACGCCGCGGGCCCAGCAGGTCCTGGCGCTGGCCCGCAAGGAAGCCGACCGCTTCCACCACAACTACGTCGGCACCGAGCACCTGCTGCTTGGGTTGATCAAGCTGGGGCAGGGTGTCGCCGTGAGTGTTCTCCAGAAGATGGGCCTCGACCTTGAAACCGTCCGCGCCGAGGTCGAGAAACAGGTCGGTATCGGCCAGGAGTCCAAGACGCCGGTCGGCAGCATCCCCTACACGCCCCGCGTGAAGAAGGTCCTCGCGCTTGCCGGCAAGGAGGCCAAGGCGCTCAACCATTCCTACGTCGGCACCGAGCACATCCTGCTCGGCCTGCTCCGCGAGGGTGAAGGCGTGGCCGCCCGTGTGCTCAAGACCCTCGAGGTCGATATCGAGCGCACCCGCAATGAAATCCTCCGCGAACTCGATCCGCAGTTCTCGTCCGGCCAGGGCGACGGCGGCCAGGGCTCCGCCGGTGGCAGCGGTGGCGGCGAGGAAGTTTCCCCCCGCGGCAGCGGCGAGGAGGGCAAGAAAGAGGTCAAGACGCCGGCGCTGAAGGCCTTCGGCCGCGATCTCACCGAATTGGCCCGCAAGGGCGAGATGGACCCCGTCGTGGGCCGCAAGAACGAGATCAGCCGCGTCATCCAGATTCTCTGCCGCCGCACCAAGAACAACCCCGTGCTCGTCGGCGAAGCCGGCGTGGGCAAGACCGCCATCGTCGAGGGTCTCGCGCAGGAGATCGCCAAGGGCAACGTGCCCGAGATCCTCGCCGACAAGAAGGTCATCACCCTCGACCTCGCGCTCATGGTCGCCGGCACGAAATACCGCGGCCAGTTCGAGGAACGCATTAAAGCCGTGATGGACGAGATCAAGCGCTCCAAGAACGTCATCATCTTCATCGACGAGATGCACACCATCGTCGGCGCCGGCGCCGCCGAGGGCGCGATGGACGCCTCCAACATTTTCAAGCCCGCCCTCAGCCGCGGTGAGCTGCAGTGCATCGGCGCGACCACCCTCAACGAATACCGCAAGTATATCGAGAAGGACAGCGCCCTCGACCGCCGTTTCCAGATGGTCAAGGTCGAGCCGCCTTCCGTGGACGACACCGTCATCATCCTCAAGGGCATCCGCGGCAAATACGAGGAGCACCACAAGGCCGTGTTCACCGACAAGGCCATCGAGGCCGCCGCCAAGCTCTCCGACCGCTACATCACCGGCCGTTTCCTGCCGGACAAGGCCATCGACGTGATGGACGAGGCCGGTTCGCGGGCCCGCATCACCACGCTCAACCGCCCGCCCGAGATCGAGGCGCTCGGCAAGGAGATCGAGGAGGTCTGCACCAAGAAGGAGCAGGCCATCGCCGCCCAGCACTTCGAGGAGGCCGCCAAGTTCCGCGACCAGGAAAAGCAGCTCCGCGCCAAGCAGGACGAGCAGATCGAGTCGTGGAAGAAAACCCGCGACGAGAACCGCATCACTGTGGACGAGGAGCAGATGGTCCGCGTCGTCGCCGAGTGGACCGGCATCCCGCTCAACCGTCTGGAGAAGAAGGAGAGCGAGCGCCTGCTCGCCCTCGAGGGCGAGTTGCAGAAGGCCATCGTCGGTCAGGATCCCGCCACCGTCGCCATCGCCCGCGCGCTCCGCCGCTCGCGCGCCGATCTCAAGGATCCGCGCCGCCCGATCGGCTCGTTCATGTTCATGGGCCCGACCGGCGTCGGCAAGACCGAGCTCGCCAAGCAGCTCGCCGCGCAGATCTTCGGCAATCAGGACGCGCTCCTCCAGATCGACATGTCGGAATACATGGAGAAGTTCGCCGTCTCGCGCCTCATCGGCTCGCCTCCGGGCTACGTCGGCTACGAGGAGGGCGGCCAACTCACCGAGGCCGTCCGCCGCCGGCCGTATTCCGTGATCCTCTTCGACGAGATCGAGAAGGCGCACCCCGACGCGCTCCAGCTGCTCCTGCAGATCCTGGAGGACGGCCGCCTCACCGACTCGCTCGCCCGGACCGTGGATTTCCGGAACACCATCATCATCATGACGACCAACGTCGGTGCGCAGCTCATCCAGCGCCAGACGACGATGGGTTTCGCCGCCGCCAAGGCGTCGGACTTCCACGACATGGACAAGCTGAAGGAAAAGGTGCTCGAGGAGGCCAAGCGCGTCTTCAAGCCCGAGTTCCTCAACCGCATCAACGACCTCGTGGTCTTCAAGCCGCTCGACAAAAACGACCTCCTCAAGATCGTGGAAATCGAGACGGCCAAGGTCGTGAAGCGCCTCGCCGCGCGGAACATCCACCTGGAGTTTTCGCCCGAGTCCAAGGCCCTGCTGGTCGAGAAGGGTTACGACGAGAAATACGGCGCCCGTCCGCTGCGCCGTGCCGTCGAGCACCTCCTCGAAGACCCGCTCGCCGAGGCCCTGCTCCGCGGCGACGTCAAGGAAGGCGAACCCATCACGGTCGTCCGCAACGGCGACAAGCTGGAGTTCAAGACCCAGTCCCCCGCCGCCGGCAGCGGCGTGACGTCCTGACGCCGATTCCAGCTGAGACTTTCGAGCCTGCCCTCACCGGCAGGCTTTTTCTTTGGTAGGGCGAATCCTCCGGATGAGCCGTGAACCGACGGAGATATCGGACGGAGCACTTCGGACTTGCCGAAAATGCGT
>JAUPWC010000417.1 GCA_030916665.1 Verrucomicrobiota bacterium | reverse complement strand
GGCTAGGGGATATTTGGGCATCAGCGCGTTGTCGTCGTAGGGTTATCGTCATACGGATTGATCAGCGCGGAATACATGGGAGCACGGGTCCAGCGCAGGAAGCTTGGGCATCGAGATCCTTGGAGGCCAGATAAGTCGTGGGGTTGTCGTGATAGCATAAGCCGGGTGCGCGCGAAAATGGACTGCCTCCATTCGACGTCAGCGATCAGAGGTCGTCGAGCTGGGCAAGGAAGCCAGAGTCGCGTCGTTGGCGGCGATCGATTTTTGGGGCGCACCGGCGACCCGCCGCAGCACGAGGCGGTCGAGCATGTGTCCCTGTGAGCGACCGGAGAGTTCAAGCGTGTGCATGCCGGCCTCAAGGCGCCGGCACACCGGGGTGTCGGGGTGCGGTTTGCCCGGGTCGGCGTGGGTGCTCCAGCTCCAGCCCGCCGGGTGGTCGAAGAGGGCGACCTTGCGCCACTCCGTGCCGAGGGCGGCCTGACCCGGCACGTCTGTGCCGCTCAGGAAACGGAGCCAGGTATCGTTGCCGTCGGGATCGCGCGTGTCGGGACGATTGGCGGGATCGGGCAGACGGGATCGCCAGAGGAACTGGTAGTCGCCGGGAGTGGTGATGCGAAAGTCCAGGCGCAGCACCCCTTCACCCGCAGGTCGGCCCTGGCGTGGCACCGTCCAGGCAATGTAGCCCGCGCCGGTGTGCCCGGTCGCGTCCTGCCGGAGTTCCCAGCCGGAAGACGGAAGCAAATCCTCGGCTTCGACCACGAGCAGGCCGTCGCTTTCGGTCGGCACACGGGCGTTTTCAGGTGCGTGCCCGGCGGGGGGAGTCCAATTCTCGACAGAGGTGAGCACGAACTGGTCGAGTTCGCAGCCGTCCTCGCGCATGGAGGCAGCGATGACATGCACACCGGGAGTGGTGATCTCGAAGAAGAGCTTACCCTTGTGCTGGCGGTGACGGTTGGCCCACTGCCATTTCTTGCCGCCGAAGGTGTGGGAGCGGGCGCTGGTGTCCGGCCAACTGCCGTCGAGACCGTAGTGCAGGGTGTTGTCGTCGCCATCGGTGCCGAAGGCGCGGGACCAGATATAATACCGTCCGGGAGTCTTGAAGTGCACGCGCCAAGATACCACCGCCATGGCACCCGGTTCGTTGGCGATGCTCAGTCCGGGCACCGGCGGGGTGCCGTCGTTGCCTTCATCGGGCAGCACCTCAATATAGGCGCCGCCGGAGGCGGTGGCAAAATTGGGCGGATCGATGTCGCGACCGACCGATGGCGTGGTGGCGGCGTCGGTGATGTGCCAGGCGCGCTTCTCGGTGTGGCTTTGAGCGAAGAAGTGCTCGGCTTCCACGACCACAAAACCGCCGGTCTCGCGGGCGACGATGGCGTCGGGAGTCACACGGGGGCGATCACTGCGGACCGACTGCGCGTCGGCGCTGACTATACAGGCAAGGTAAAGTGCGAGCGGGGCGAAGTAAATTTTCATGGGCGGCGGGAGACGTGGACGCGGAAGGGAGCCGGAGCGCGTGCGCGCTCCGGCTCCAATCATGATGAGGGATGCTATTTCTTGTTGGCGGCGAGACCGCCGGTCTTGAAGGGCGAGGCGGCGGGACCGGCACCTTCCGGTGCTTTCATCCGGCCGTCCATGGTGAGGAGGAACTTGTCGAGTTCGCTGCCATCCTCGCGCATGGAATACATGATCGTGTAGACGCCGGCGGCGGGCACGTCGAGGTAGGCGCGGTGATGCGGGTAGCTCGGGCCGCGTGCGTCGCGGATGACGCCGCCCCACCACCACACCTTCTTGAGTTTCGGAAATTGGAGGCAGCGGGCCGAGGCCGGCCAGGTGTCGTCGATGCCGGCGTTGAAGGTGTTGTCCTCGTCGTCGTTGGAGCGCATGCGCGTCCAGATGTAATACCGGCCGGGTTTTGTGAAGTGGACCGGGTAGTGCAGGACGGCGACGGCGCCTGGCGCGATGCCGATGTTGGCGCCATCGACCGCGCGCTCGTGATTGTGCACGAAAGTATCCGGCAGTGCTTCCACATACATGCCGTTGGAAGCATCGGTGACCATCACCGGATCCGGGTCGGGCTTGGTGGTGGGCTCAAAGCCCCCGCCGTTGATGAACCAGCGCCGGATGACGTCGCGGGACTGGCGGACGAAGTGTTCGGCTTCGATCACAACCTGGCCGTCCTGTTCCTCGAACGTTGTGTCGGCTGTGACCAGCGGGGCGTCGGCCGGGCCGGGTGGCGTGAGGTGGAGGGCGCGCTCCGCCTCGGTCATGGGCGGGCGCGGGGCGGCCTTCGGCTTTGGGGTTGGAGGAGTGGCTTGAGGCGCGGCAGGGTTCTGGGCGGGCAAGGGGATCACTAAGCAGAGCGCGAGGGCGAGCGGGGCGAGATAACGGTTCATGGTGGTTGTGGAAATGGGAGTGGATGGTAACCCGTTTTTGCTCGATGGCGGAAAACGGGCGAGGAACAGGGCGATCAGAATTTAACGCCAAAACTGAGGTAGCATTCCCGATCGGTGGAGTAGTAGAACGCCTCGGCCGTATTGGGTTGATAGCCGACGGGCACCTTCCGGCCGGCGAGATTCTTGAGGTTCAGGCCGACGGTGTAGTCGCGGCCGTCGATGCGTTTGGTGTAACGCAGAGCGGCATCGGAGTTCCAAAAGGCGTCAAAGTAAGTGGGCTGACCGGAGTTGAAGCTGGGATACTCGCGCACCTGCTTGCCGCGGTATTCGAAGCCAAGATTGGCTGAAAAGCCCGCGAAGCGCCCTTTGGGATCGAAGGTGTATCGGCCAAACAAAGTAAAGAAGTCGCGGACGTGGCGCCCGTGCATGCGGCCGATGATCGCCGGGTTAGTGTCATCGGTGATTTCGTTCTTAAAGACGTGTTGCCAGCCAACCCGGGCCTCGAATCGGGTGGTGGGTGCCCAAACGAGATCAGCGACGAAGCCGGCAACGAGGCGTTTCCCGACCTGCTCATAAGCGCCACGGGGCGAGATGTT
>JAUPWC010000416.1 GCA_030916665.1 Verrucomicrobiota bacterium | reverse complement strand
GAGAAAACCGTGCGTCTCAAGCGCGAGGGCGAGTTCCGCGTCATGGGCTCGCGCGTCGGCGGCGTGGACAACCCCGCCATCGTCACCGGCAAACCGCTCTTCGGCATCGACCAGGTGCTGCCCGCCATGGTCTATGCCGCCTACGAGAAATGCCCGGTCTATGGCGGCAAGGTCGTCTCCGCCAACACCGAGCGCATCAAAAAGCTCCCCGGCGTGCTCGACTGCTTCGTCCTCGAAGGCACCGAGAATCCCAACGGCCTGAAGCCCGGTGTGGCCATCATCGCCACGTCCACCTGGGCGGCGTTTTCGGCCAAACAGAAGCTCAGCGTCGAGTGGGACGAGAGCGCCGGCGCCGGTTACTCCAGCGAGGCTTTCGCCGTCAAGGCCGCCGAAGCCGCCAAGACCGGCGGCAAGAACGTGCGCACCGACGGCGACGTGGTGGCCGCTTTCGCCGCCGCCACCAAGACCGCCGAGGCGGAATACACCTACCCCTACCTCAACCACGCCACGCTAGAGCCGCAGGGCTGCACGGCCTGGGCGAAGGAAGACGGCAGCATCGAATTCTGGACCACGTCGCAAACGCCCGGCTCGGGCCAGGACCTCGTCGCCGGCACGCTCAAGATTGCGAAGGACAAGCTGAAGCTGAACTTCGTGCGCGGCGGCGGCGGTTTCGGCCGCCGGCTCGCCAACGACTACATGGCCGAGGTCGCGGCCATCGCCCTGCGCACCGGCGGCAAGCCCGTGAAGCTCACCTGGACGCGCGAGGACGACATGCGCCACGACTGCTACCACCGCCCCGGCGGGTTCCACTTCCTCAAGGGTGCGGTGGACGCCGCCGGCAAGATCAGCGCGTGGCAGAACCATTTCGTCACCTACGGCTTCAAGAACACCGAGCGCACGGCCTCCGGCGCCGACCTGAGCCCCGACGAACTGCCCGCGCGCTTCGTGCCCAACTTCCGCCTCGATCAGACCATACTCTCCACGATGATCCCGAGCGGCCCGATGCGCGCCCCGCGCAGCAACGCGCTGGCTTGGGTGTTCCAGAGCTTCCTCGACGAACTGGCCCACGCCGCCGGCCGCGACCCGGTCGATTTCCGTCTTGAGCTCCTCGGGGACGACCGCGTCGTTCCGCCAAGCGCCGGCCAGCGCGGCGCGTCCTACGACACCGGACGGATGAAGAGCGTGGTCCGCCTCGCCGCCGAAAAATGCGGCTGGAGCAAACGCCTGCCCAAGGGCGAGGGCCGCGGCATCGCGTTCCACTTTTCGCACTCCGGCTACGTCGCGATGGTCGCGCACGTGGCCGTCGCGCAGGACGGCACGCTGACCGTGAAGGAATTCACGACCGTCGCCGACGTCGGCCCGATCATCAACCTGAGCGGCGCCGAGAATCAGATGGAGGGCTCGGTCATGGACGGACTCGGCGCGATCTGGCTGCAGGAAATGACCTTCGACGAGGGGCGCGCCGTCCAGAGCAACTTCCACGACTTCCCGCTGCTGCGCATCAACGCCGCACCAAAGGTCACGGTCCACTTCATCCAGAGCGCCAACCCGCCGACCGGCCTCGGCGAGCCGCCCTACCCGGTCGTCATGCCCGCGGTCTGCAACGCGATCTTCGCCGCCTGCGGCAAGCGCGTCCGCCAGTGGCCAATCCTCAAGACCGACCTGAGCTGGAGCTGAGCGACTGGGTTTGCCTGTAGGGCGGGGTCTCCGAACCCCGCCTTTGCTCCGCTAGTCGCTCATGAATAAGGCGGGGTTCGGAGACCCCGCCCTGCTATGGGGCTGCCCCCTCACTTGCGCAGCTCTTCCAATTTCCGCATGTCCACGACGAGATCGTAGGCATTGTCCGCCGGCTCGGCAGCACCGGACTCGACCGTGTAGGAGGAACCGCGGGGCAGCTTGTCGGGAAAACGGGCCCGCACCGCGGCCTTGAACATCTCCTGCGCCCCAAGTTCCGACATCGCAGTCAACGAGCCAAACTCATCGCCGTAGATCCGGTCGGTCGTCCGATGCTCGGCAGACGGCGTGATGACGTAGGCCTTCACGGCCTTGTTGAAACCGGCCCGCAGCACGGAGCCCTTCATCAGGCTCCACTCGTGTCCCTGAGATTCGGCGATCAGAAGGTAGGCCTGCCGTTCCGCCGCCAGCCCACCCAAGCCCAGGACCAAAACGTAACCGGCATAGACGAATTTCGCTTTGATTTTCCGGCCCTCCATCAGCGTGCGGATGGCGAAGAAGAGCAATACCACCGTCAAGCCGACCAATGCAAACTGAGTGCGGTAGCCAATGACGCGTTCCGCCGCCATCAAGCTGATGCCTTGGGCAATGAACGGGAGGGCAAAAAGACAAATCTTCCATTTGCGCAGGGCCACGGGGTCGCCACCGGCCTTGATCCGGCGGAACGCAAAAACCAGCACCGCGATCACCGCGAGAGCGATCACGGCATAGTAGGCCACGCCATGGAAATTGTCGTCGGCCAGCGCGAAAAGCGCCAGCGCGTTGGGCAGCGGGTGGAGCACAAACCAGAGCAGCTTGGTGAACGGATTTGTCTCCAGCGCCATGCGGCCGGACTGCTCGAACACGCCGTTGCTGAACAGGCCCTGGACGAGCAGCCAGCCCAGGAACATGCCGGTCAGCATGACGGCGAGATGGGTGCCGCCCCACTTGAGGTCGCTCAGCGGTTCGCGGCCGCTGCGGACCAGGAAGATCGCGGTGATGGGTAACAGCGCGAAGAGCACGTTGGACTGGTAGATCAGGGATGCGGCGGTGTAGATCATGCAGCCGCCCAGAAGGGCCACCACCCGCTTGAGTCCGCCCCGCTCGATCTCGGTCTCGACGGCGGAGAACCCGGCCATCGCCAACAAAAGCGTGAGCACCTGCGGCCAGCAGGCCGCCGCCCCAACTCCGAACTGCGCCGAGGGCAAAAGCACCACCGCAAGGCCCATGGCCGCGGATTCGACTTCGCCCCAGTTCGAGTGGTAGAGCTGTCGCCAGAGCACGAGGGCGAGAACCGTCAGAAGTCCGACGCTCAGCAGGCGCATCCACATGAGGTTCTCCACCTGGCCCGCGAGCGCGTAGCTGGTCTCCAGCAGCGCCCCATAGAGCGGACGCCCGTGCGAGGCCGTGAGCTTGACCAGTTCGCCCGGCTCCTCGCGTGCAATGCGGAGATACTGGTAATCCTCCCGGATGCCGAACTCATGGGAAAGCGTCTGCCAGTAAACCAGCAGGGGAAGCAGCAGTAGGATATAGAAACAGATACGCGTGCGCATGGTCAGAGGAGCATTTCCTGCTGATCGCTGTGTGGCTTAATCCCGATGAAACGTCCATACCGTTCGAGCCAGTCGTCGATTTTTTCCAGGTAATAGACAGGGTCGTAAGGCGCCTTGATCGGGTCGTGCCCGGCCAGCGGACGCGCCCGTTGCCAGTCGGAGGTCTGGCCCTTGGCCTTGGTCACGATGTAATAGCTCACCCGCTCGCCCATGCGCGGGCGCGGGTTCATCTGCAGCGCCACCTCGGCAGCGGCGCGGCGCGGCTTGCCGCCTCCGGCCACCCATTGTTCGTAGGCCTCGGGATTCTGGCTGAGCGTCTCGGACTTCGCCAAGTCGGCGACCGGATGCGAACGATCTGCGATACTGTGGCGCAGCCGGTTCACTTCGCCCTCCGGCGACTCCGGAGTCACGCCGAGCACATGGGCGATCAGCCGGTCGCCGAGCCGTTTCAGGAACGGCTCGATGCCACGCGAGCGCAACGCCGAGCCGCGCAGGGTGATCTCACCGCCGGCGGCGAGCGCGTAGTTCTTGGCCTTGTAGCAGAACATGGCGTCGTAGCGCCCGTCGAACTCCAGCTCGATGCCCGGCGGCATGATCTTCGCCACCTGCGCCAGCAATTCCTCGGGCCGGTCAAAATGAGCTTGGGCCGACAGGTAGATGCCGTCGGTGTCGGCCTCGAGGATGGTGCCCCCGAGCCGCTCGAACTCGGCGATCAGCGCCTGCAGCAACTCGCGTCCGCGCCGCGTGACCTCGGCCGCCAGTTCGCCGTCGCCGAAGCGCGCCGCCGAGAAACCGAGGTAGCCGTAGAACGAGTTGATGAGGATTTTGAAGGCCGTCTGCCGCGCCTGCGCCTCGTCGCGCTCGGCGGCGGTCGGGGCGGTCTTGGCAAGCTGCTTGTATTTCAGGCGGTATTCGCGCAGCCGGCGCAGCATCGGGATGAACACGCCCAGCGTGTCGGTCTTCGGGTTGCGGTCCATCGCCAGGAGCAGGCTCGGGTAGAGCGAGGCCACGTCGAAATGCAGCACATGCTTGAACACGCCTTCCTGAAAACTGCGCGTAAACCCGCCCTCGAAGGTCTCGATCTCCCCCAACGGCGCCGGGCAGGCCGCGCGGGCGTGGTAGTATTCCTCGAGGAACAGCAGGTCCACCTTGCCGCCGGAGCCGCGCAGCGCCGCTTCCTGCAGCAAAATCGGAAACGCCCGCGCCTGCTCAAAATACGTCGGCAGCAGCATGTCGGCCAGCCCCTTGGTCTCGCGCAGGTCGTCGGCGAGGTAGGCCAAAAACTGTTCACGGTTGTCGCGGAAAGCGTGCTGGATCTGCGCGCCGTCGATGTAGGTGCGGCCCTCGCCCGACTCCGGCGTGATGCCGAAATAGACCGCGACCTCCTTGAGCCCGTAGCCGGTCATCTCGCGGGCGGTGACGTCGTATTGCTGGACGAGCAGGTAGGTGTCGATGACGGCGCGGCCGGGCAGGTCGCAGCGCGGGAAATCGATCCAGCGCTCGGCCACCTTCATCCGGCTGTTGCGAAACTCCGCGTTGAGACCGAAGCGGCCCCAGGCGCAGGGCACCTTGTGGCGCTTCGACCGCTGGCGCAGGTAATCGAGATCGAACTTGTGGATGTTGTGTCCTTCGACGACGTCGGGGTCGAGGGAACGCAAAAGATCATTGAAGGCCAGCAGCAGGCGCTTTTCACCCGCGTCAGTCTCCTCGCCGAGCGTCAGCAGCTCGCGCTGGTCGCCGCATTGCAGGCCGATGGCGAGGATGCGGTCACCGGGGTTGCGCGCATCGCTGAATCCGCCCGCCTCGGCCGCGGCGGTCTCAATGTCGAGCTGACAGCGGCGAAGCTGCGAGAAAGGCAGGCCTTCGTAGAGCCGCGCCCGTCGCTGCACGAGCCACTGGCTCTCATAGGGCTTGAGCACGTCGCGCTGTGTGCCGTCGGGTGCGGCCTTCAGTGCGGCCGTGAACAGCTCCAGCGAATCGGCGTGCAGCAGGTGCCGGAACAGGCCGTCGCCCTGGAGCTGCTCCACCGTGAGTCCTTCGCCGGATAGCGGCTCCGAGAGCCAGGCGAAAGGGCGCAGGGCTTCCTGCGTTTCCCGCCGGCTCCCGTCCGGCTGGGCCGAACAAATCCACGCGCGGCCGTCGTCGTCAACCCACAGGCCGCAAAGCGAACCGGTCATCAGGCAAATCTCAGCCCAGCGCCGGTCGGAAATAGACCATGACAACCGCCAAAGTGATCAGTCCGAGCGTGACCAGGCTCAACACGCCGCGCAGATGCACCTTGCGGTAGGCAAAGCCGGCCATGGCCGAGACCCCGAGCCAGCAGGCGACCTTGACCCAGATCCAGGGCGCGCTCGAGAACGGGATCTTGTAAATGGTGAGCATACCAAAGCCGCTGATGAACATCAGAAGCGCCGCAATTCCCGTGATCATCATCGTCCGCTTCCGGTTCACCGGATCGGGATTGGCGAAGGCCATGAAGGTGTGGGCCGTCAGCACAATCAGCGAAAGGATATGCAGCAGTTGGTAGTAGGGAAGTCGTTCCATGTGTGGGTAGGTTTGCGAAAATGAGTGACACCCCGCCTGTGCCGTGCGCCCAAAGGCTCATGTCCTTTTTATGTTAAAGGTGGGCGCCGCCCGCCGCGCTTCAGCCTTCCGGTTTACGGCCTGGCATCCACACGGCTGTCGGTAGCTCCCAAATTATTACAAAGGCAAAGAGCGTGTATCAAGGCACCTCGAACACTGCAGGGTGTCGGCGGGGACCCTACGCACCCTCCCCCCTTCGTCAAGGCCGGTAAATGCGGAATCCGGAACACGGAAACCCGAGGACCGAAGACTGCGTCGGAACCATGGATTGAGGTGGAGCGACTTGACCCCAAGGCGCTGCTTGGAAGCGGCTACTGCCGCAACGCACTGGGGTCAGCGCGTTCCACCTCGGGCCCGCTCCTCCGTCTTTTCCTTCTTCCCTCTGCCTTCAACCTTCGCTCACTCCGTCCCCGCCGGGCTCAGGTGCTCGAGGATGATCTTCTGGATCTGGTCGAGAAAGGTGTAGGCGGCGAACGGCAGGCGCGCCACCTCGGCCACGGCGGTGATTTCCGCATCCGGGTCCTCGACGATATCCACGGGCACTTCCCGCAGCCAGCGCTCGTGGATGCGCAACCGCAGGGCCGCGCACGCGCGCAACAGCGAATCGCAGTTCTCGCCGGTGATCGCAATGGCCCCGTCGGTGAAGAACTCCGAGTCGAAGAGCCCGAGCAGTTCCCGCACGTCGCTGTTCTGCCCGGCCATCAGCTCTTGTGTCCAGGTTTCGTTGAAGTCCGCGTCCTCCTCGGGGAAACGCGCGCGGATCGCCAGCGTCGTGCGCAGGTCGTCGGCCGCCTGCTTGATGACGTCCAGCAAAGGGGCCACGGCGCCGATGTTCAGGCGGATTTCGACCTGCTTCATGCATCGTCCCCCGGATTGTCATTGCGAGGAACCCCGCAGGGGTGACGAAGCAATCCAGTCAGATGGATCGCCACGCCCGGCTGCGCCGGTCTCGCGATGACTGGCATTGCCATGCTCACGCCGCCTCCTGCGGCTGGATGATCGCGGTCAGGTGCCATTGGTGGAGCGCGAACATGTAGGCCTCGGCCTGTTCGCGGTTGCCCATCCAGACCACCGAGCGGCCCGCCTCATGGATTTCCATCACATGACGCCGCGCCCGCATTTCATCCAGGCCGAGCACCCGCCGCAGGACCATCACCGCGTAGGACATGCGGTTCAAATCATCGAGCACCAGCAGCCGCCAGACTTCCGCCGGTTGGGTCTGCGGCACCGTGACGGACGCCGGTCGGCGGCGGGGCGTGGACTCGACGGCGACGATCATGCGATGAACCGTCGGCTGGAAACAACAGAACCCGGGAAACGGACCTTGGGCCACGAAGAGGCACGAAGAGACACAAAAATAATGCCTCTGACTTTTCGTGCGTTTTGGTGCCTTTTTGTGGCCATTCCTTCTGCTGGATTGCAACTCATGCTTGGGCGGCTTGGCGGACAGCCTCGGCAACGGTGCGCTCGGCGTCCGCGATCGGAACCTTGGTGATTTCCTTGGCCCGACGCCATTTCATTTCAAAGATGCCTTCCTTGAGCCCCTTGCCGCCCACGGTAAGCCGCACCGGCAGCCCGATGAGGTCGGCGTCCTTGAACGTCACGCCCGGACGCTCGGCCCGGTCGTCGATCAGCACGTCGGCTCCGGCCGCCTCGGCGGCGGCGGCGAGCTTGGCGCAGAGGTCCTTCGCGGCGGCGTCCTGCGGGTCGAGGTTCACAACCAACACCTGCCACGGGGCGACCT
>JAUPWC010000004.1 GCA_030916665.1 Verrucomicrobiota bacterium | reverse complement strand
CTGCACACGAACGACGCGCCCTCCGCCATCACGCGCCTCATCGACATCGGCGCGAAGCCCTTCCTGCTGGCGGCGGCGCTGCGCGCGGTGGTCGCGCAACGGCTGGTCCGACGTATCTGCGCGAAGTGCCGGCAGCCGCACCGGCCGACCTCCCGGGAACTGCTGACGCTGGGCCTCGAGGAGAGCTGCCTGACCGGCGCGACCTTCGCCCGCGGCGCCGGGTGCGCGGCCTGCCAGGGCACGGGCTACCGCGGCCGGTTGGGGATTTTTGAAATCTTTCTCGTCCATGACGGAATCCGCGCCATGCTCGGCAGCCATGTCACCGCCGCCCGCCTGCGCCAGCAGGCCCGGCTGGACGGCATGCGCACCATAAGAGAAGACGGAATTCGCAAAATTTTCGCCGGTCTCACCACCATCGAAGAGGTTGTGTCCGCGACCGTGACCGATCAACTTTAGCCATCCTCAACCCATCCATCGCATGAGCTATGAAATGAACGACCTCCTCGAGCTGGTCGTCGAGCAGAAGAGTTCCGACCTTCACCTCCAGGTGGGCGTGCCCCCCTGCCTGCGCCTCCGCGGCAGCATGACGCCGATCGACGGCCCCGAGCTGAAGCCCGAGGACACCGA
This sequence comes from Verrucomicrobiota bacterium, assembly GCA_030916665.1. Classification (GTDB taxonomy): domain Bacteria; phylum Verrucomicrobiota; class Verrucomicrobiia; order Opitutales; family Opitutaceae; genus Lacunisphaera. The sequence continues at coordinate 3,005 of JAUPWC010000004.1, read as the reverse complement.
GAAGCTCATGCTCTCGATCACGCCGGACAACCACATACAAAACGTGAAGCTCAATGGCGGCACCGACTTCGGCTTCGCCTATGGCGACAAGGCCCGCTTCCGCGTGAGCGTGCTCAAGGCCAAGGGCAACTACGGCCTCGTGCTGCGCCAGATCCCGAACCAGCTCTTCGACCTCCGCGCCATCGGCATGCCCGACAAGATCAAGGAGCTGCTCTACCGCCCGCGCGGCCTCTTCCTCGTCACCGGCCCGACCGGCTCCGGCAAGTCCACCACGCTCGCCTCGATGATGAACTACATCAACGAGAACCGCGACGGCCACATCATCACCATCGAGGACCCGATCGAGTATTACCATCCGCACAAGAAGTGCGTGGTCACCCAGCGCGAGGTCGGTTCCGATGTGCCGAGTTTCGCCGAGGCCATCAAGCGCGCCCTCCGTCAGGACCCCGACGTCATCCTCGTCGGTGAGTTGCGCGACCTCGAGACCATCGAGGCCGCCATCTCCGCCGCCGAAACGGGCCACCTGGTGTTCGGCACGCTCCACACCAACAGCGCGGCCAAGACGGTGGACCGCATCGTCGATGCCTTCCCGGCCAACATGAAGGAGATGATCCGTATGCAGCTCTCGACCTCGATCATTGCCGTCATCTCCCAGACCCTTTGCAAAAAGAAGACCGGCGGGCGCATCGCGGCCTACGAGATCATGGTGAACACCTCGTCCATCGCATCGCTGATCCGCGACAACAAGACCTTCCGCATCCCGTCGGACATCCAGACCGGCGCCGCGCTCGGCATGATTACGCTCGACACGCACCTGATGAGTCTGGTCAACCGCGAGCTGATCGACCCCGACGAGGCCCTGGAGAAATCGCAGGAACCGGTCGCGATGAAGGAAAAGCTCACCAGCATGGGCTTCAAGCTGCGCGAGGTCTGATTAAAACATCCTAATCCGACCGGGCCAGGTCGGGTTTCCTCATGTTCGAGGAACACGATCTGGCCATCCAACATCTGCTCACCGCCCGCCGGCTGGTGGCGGCCGATGCGCTGCAGCAGGCTGTCGCCGAGAGCCGGGCCGGCGGCCGGTCCGTGGCGCGCACGCTGGTCGCTCTCGGGCTGATCGGGCAGCCGGCACTGCTCCAGTCCATCGCCGACCACCTCGGCTACCGTTACACGGAGCAGTTGCCAGAGGTTCTCACGATGGAGACTACGGGGCTGTGGGACGCCGAGTTCGCGCGGAGCCGCGGCGTGGTTCCGGTCGAGGTGTCCGGTCCGGCGGTCCTCGTGGCGGCGGCCGATCCGTTCGATCCGCACCTCTGTGACGATCTCGCCTTCCGGCTCGGCCGGCCGGTCCGTCTGCTCGTGGCCGATCCCGAGCAGGTGCAACTCCTGTTGCGCCGTTATTACGGCGGGGAATCCGCCTTGGACGAGGCGGTCCACGGGTTGCCGGCGGCTCCGGATCAGGCACCGGGCGCCGGTGCGCTCAGCGACACCGACCTGGAGAAAATGGCCGGACAGCCGCCGATCGTGCGTTTCGTGAATCTCGTGCTCGGGCAGGCGGTGCGCGACGGCGCCTCGGACGTGCATTTCGAGCCTTTCGAGGGGGAGTTTCGCATCCGCTGCCGCGTGGACGGCACGCTGCGCGATCTGCCGCCGCCACCGCGCTCGCTCGCGCTGCCCGTGGTCTCGCGGCTGAAGGTGCTGGCCGGGCTGAACATCGCCGAGCGGCGCCTGCCGCAGGACGGACGCCTGCGCCTGAAACTGGCCGGGCGCTTCGTGGATCTGCGCGTCTCCACGCTGCCCACGCAGTTCGGCGAAAGCGTGGTGCTGCGCGTGCTTGATCAATCGGCCGTGCGGATGGAACTCGGGCAGCTCGGCCTGCCGCCCGCCGTGCAAGCCGGCGTGGAAACGGTCATCGGCCGGCCGCACGGGATTTTCATCGTCACGGGACCGACCGGCTGCGGCAAGACAACGACGCTCTACAGCTGCCTGCGCTGCCTGAACCAGGCCGAGTCAAAGCTTCTCACGGTCGAGGATCCCGTGGAATACGAAATCGACGGCGTGATGCAGGTGCCGGTGAACAACGCCGCGGGACTGACCTTTGCCCGCGCGCTGCGCACCTTTCTGCGGCAGGACCCCGACATCGTGATGGTCGGCGAGATTCGCGATGCCGAGACAGCGCGCATCGCCATCCAGGCCTCGCTCACGGGACATCTCGTGCTCACAACGCTGCACACCAACGATGCCGCGTCAGCCATCACGCGTCTGGTGGACATGGGCATCGAGCCGTTTCTGTTGGCTTCGACGGTGGAGGGCGTGCTCGCACAGCGCCTCGTGCGGCGCAACTGCCCGGCCTGCCGGGAGGCGCACATGCCCGCGCCGGAGACGCTCGCCGCGCTGGGGCTGGGATCAGGCGAGCCGGGAGGAGCGGGATTTCAGCGCGGACGCGGTTGTCCCGAATGCGAGGGAACGGGTTTTCTCGGGCGCGTCGGCATTTTCGAGTTCCTCCGGATGACCGAACCGCTGCGCGAAGCCGTGGCCGCAGGCGCCACGCTGATCGAGCTGCGCAAAATGGCCTCCGGCGAGGGAATGACCCTGCTCCGCGACGCCGGTCTCGCGGCAGCGTGGGCCGGGGAGATCACGCCGGAGGAGCTGCTGAAGTTCGCGTAGCTGAGGAGATTTTATGAACCACCAAGACACTGAGGCACAGAGAAAACAGCTCAATGATTTAGGCACTTGGGTCATCGGGCTTTGCATTGAAGTCCATCGCGAACTCGGTCCCGGATTGTTGGAGTCTGCCTACGAAGAGGCATTGGCGTATGAATTGACTAAGGCCGGGCTGAGATTTGAGCGACAGAGGGAAATGCCGCTGAACTACAAGGGTGTTAAGTTAAATTGTGGGTATCGGCTCGATCTGATCATCGAGGATGAACTGATCATCGATCTGAACGCGGTGAATGAATTGTTGCCGGTGCATCACGCGCAGTTGCTTACTTATCTGAAACTTG
>JAUPWC010000415.1 GCA_030916665.1 Verrucomicrobiota bacterium | reverse complement strand
GCTGGAAAACGGACTTTGCCTGGATGGCGGTGGCGGTGGCGCCGCCGTTTGCCGCGACCCTTTGGTGGCTGCGTTTTGCTGATGCGACGAAGGCGCTGAATCCGCTGGGGGTGGCGTTCACGTCGGCGAACCTGCGGTCCTTCAATTTCGGCTGGGAGGGCACCCGGTTCTCGGCGGATTTGTGGGCGACCAAGGCGGGCATCGTCGCAGAGCAACTGACCTGGCTGCCGGCCCTGTTGTTTTGCCTGCTGGTCGGGCTGCTCGTGCGCCGGCGCTGGCGTGAGATCGGCGCCTGCCTGCTGGCCTTCGGTTCGGTGCTGGTGATCTTCCCGATTCTTTACGCGCACCACGACTACTACTACGTGGCGAACACCGTGCTGCTCCTCGTGGCGATGGGGCTCGCGCTGGTGGCCCTGGCCGAGGCGGCGGTGCCGCGCTGGGCGGTGTGGAGCGCGGTGCTGCTGGTGCTGACCGGCCAAGGGTGGCGCTACGTCGAACATTACTACCCGGCGCAACGCGCGATCAGTCCGGGCGGCGACGGTCTCACCACGTCGCTGCGCGCGCTGACCAATCCCGGGGATGTGATCGTGGTGCTGGGACAGGACTGGAACTCGATGACGCCCTACTATGCGCAGCGCCGGGGCGTGATGATCCGCAACGACATCGCGCCGGATGCCGACCGGGTCGAGCGGACGCTGGCGATGCTTGACGGGGAGAAGATCGGCGCCCTGGTGATCGTGGGCGAGCCCGACGGGGCCCAGTGGCTGATTGACCGGGCTGCGGTCCGGGGCATCGGGCGGGAACCGCTCTACGTCTGGCGTGACGCGCGCATTTACGTGCCGACGGCCCGGCGCACGGAGCTGTTGTATGCGATCCTCGACAATCCGTTTCATGAAGTGGCCCTCGCCCCCGGGGTGGTGGTGCCGCCGGAAGACCTGTCGGCCCGTTGGCTGGAGGTGGCGAAGCTGCGGCGCTGGCAGCAGCGGTATTTCTCCGGCATGAATCCGCAGCCGGTGCGGGTCTGGGCGAGTTTCGGGCCCGGCATGGACGGGTCGAGCGGCCATGCCATGTATGGCGCGCATCCGGTGACGCGGCTGGTCTTTGCGCTCCCGGCGGGCCGGCACACGCTGCGCAGCTCGCTGCAACTGCCGCTGGAGGCCTACCGGGTGGACCTCGCCGACGCGGATACCACCGACGGGGTGGAGGTGAGCCTGTTCGCGCTCGGGCCGGACGGGGCCCGGCGGCAACTGGCGACGTGCCTGTTCAATCCGCGTGCGAATCGCGATGATCGCGGCCCGATGCGGCCCTATGAGGTCGAATTCACGCTGGAGCAGGCGGGCGAGGTGGAGCTGTTCTTCGGCCCCGGTCCCTCGGGGAAGGACAACCGTGACTGGATTCAGCTGGGTCCGCTGAGGATCGAGTAATGCGGAATAAACCCGAATTCCGCGATTGCTGGTGTGGCCCGCTGCGGAAGCAGCGGGATTATTGCATGCAGTCGCGAGTTTTTTGTCCCTGCGCTCCCGCACAGGGCTACACCAAGGCGGCTCAAAACCGGAGTCCGGGATAAATTGAGCTGTAGCCGCGGTGGATCCCGCGGCCGCGGGAGACAACGTGGTCGCTTCCTGACCACGCTTTCGCCTTCGGCTCAAGCGCGGCCACACCTTTTTGAAACCGCGCGAGCGCGCGAACTTTACGGGCAGGGCGGGCGGCTGCCGGCGGTCGAGCGGCGGATGCCCTCGTCGAGCGAGGTGCGCGGGCGCCAGCCGGTGGCGGCTTGCAGGCGGCTGATGTCGAGCCGGCTGTCCTGCACGTCCCAAGGCGCGGCGGGGGTGGAGACGGTGGAGATCTTGCGGCCGGTGTGCTTGGTCACCAGGTCGAGAATTTCGGACAGGCTGTGGGACTCGCCGGCGCCGAGGTTGAAGGTGCCGGTCAGCTTCCGGGCGAGCACGGCGCGGAGCGCGCCGAGGAAGTCGGTGTAATGGATGAAGTCCTTGCGGGCGCTGCCGTCGCCCCAGAGCGTCAGGGGGCTGCCTTCCGCGGCGGCGCGGATGGCATGCGGGATGATGCCCTGCACGCGGCCGCTGGGCACAGGGTAGCCGTAGGGGTTGGACACCCGCAGGATCGTGCCGGGCAGGCCGTGGTGTGCCGCCGCGGTCCGGATCATTTCCTCGGCCGCGAGTTTGGCCTTGGCGTAGCGTCCGATCGGGCGGCAGGTGTCGTCTTCGCGGCTGGGCCGGCCGGGGGCGTTGCCATAGACGGCTCCGCCGGAGGAAAGGAAGACCAGGAGCGGTCGCTGCGCGGCGGGCAGGCTGGCCAGGGCGGCGAGGAGCTTTTCCAGATAGGGCAGATCGTGTTGGTCCTCGGGCCCGGGCGTCTGCTCGGCGGTTGCGGGCAGGGTGCTCCAGGCGAGGTGCAGCACGACATCCGCGCCGGCCAACTCCGCCGGATCGAGGAGCCGGTGGAGAACCCGATGAGTCTCGTCCGCCCTGCGGGAGTAGAGCACCACTTCATGGTCAGGGGCCTGAAAGTTGTCGGCGATCAGCGCGGCCAGACGCCCGCGTCCGCCGGAAACGAGCAGACGCTGCGGCTGGTGGGAAGGCATGGGGCGGGAAGACAAAGCGGCAGCGGGGCGGGGCCGCCGGCTCAGGTGAACTTCAGCTTGCGCG
>JAUPWC010000414.1 GCA_030916665.1 Verrucomicrobiota bacterium | reverse complement strand
CCCAGAGGATGCGCGGATCGGCCGAGCCGGGCGTCATCGACTGCTGCGTCGCGACGCACATGATGATATCGCCCGTGTCCGGGTACTGCGTCACGTCGACCGCGGAGATGAAGTAGGCCCCGCCGCCGAGGTCGAACGGCACTGGCCCGTGGGTGGGGGTACCCCACGTGTCCGTCGTGTGGTCGAGCACGGCGTAATAGATGGTCTCGGTGGCCCCGCCGATTGCGGTGGCCTCGCGCGCCCAGATGGGATCCCACGCGCGCAACGTCCAGACCATGAGCAGGTCGCCGGACGCGAGCGGGAGAAGCCGAGGCCGCACGGCGTGGGATGTGTACGCCTCGACCGAGTTGATCACCTGCTGGATCATGTCCGGCCGGCGGCCGAACACGTGCGGCGACTGCCGCAACTGCAGGTCGGTCGCGGGGTCGTCGCCGTCGCGGACCCACCCCCACCGCGCATCCTCGACGACTCCGGCCCGGGTGATGCGTGCGACGCCCGCAACGTCGGCCTCAGGCTCGCCCGTGAGGGTCAAACCGAAGTCACCGATCGGCGCGGCTGTGGCGCTGCGCTCCGGCTGCGCGACCTGGCGGCCGGCTTGCTGCGGCGTCTCGCCCGTGAGGGGCACCACGCTGACCAGCGACGCGGCTTCCCACGCAGTATCCGGGACGACGAGGAATCGGCGGGGAGGTGTGGCCATCGGCGGGGATGTTACGCGCACCGCGCGACGCGGGCAACGGCCGCTGTTAGGATACGCGCGGAGGCCCGCACCCATGGCGAACGAAGAACTCGGACTCAGACTCACCGCCCAGATCACGGAGTGGCTCGCCAACCTCACCAAGGCGGGCGCCGCGGCCGACGGTCTCAAGACCACCGTGCTCGAACTGGAGCAGGCGGTCAAGCGCGCGTTCGCCGGCATCGAGGCCATCAGCCGGCAGTCCGGCGGCAAGATGGTCGGCGCGTTCGTCGGCGCAGCCCGCGAGATGGACAAGGCGACCGACTCCATCGAGGCCGACGCGAAGCGCACTGTCACGGCGCTAGGCGGGGTCGCGGTCGCGGCGGACAAAACCGCGAAGTCCGTGACCAAGTCGGCGGACGATCTCGGCAAGGCGTCCGCGGATGTCGGCCACGGTGCGGCGGCTGCGGCGAGCAACACGACCAGCGCGCTCGCGGGCGTCGACTCGGCGTTCGGCGAGATCTCGTCGCGCATCAAGGACGGGCTGTTTTCGATCCAGACGGGGCTCGCGGCGCTCGGCGCGGTGAAGCTCGGGCAGGAATCGGTCGGCGCGGCATCCGAGTTCGGGCAGGCCGTCGCCTACGTCGGCACGGTGCTCGACGACACAGGCGTCCCGCTCGAAAAGTACCGGCAGCAGATCCTCGACCTCGGCGGTTCGACTTCGCAGAACGCGGTCGAGCGCGCGAAGACGCTCTATCAGATCCTCTCGTCGGGTATCCCGGCAACCGAGGGCGCGGCGGGCGCGGGCGCAGTGCTGGAGATCTCACTGAAGGCGGCCACCGCCGGGATGGCGAATGCCGAAGACGCGGCCAAGGCCATCACCGGGTCGATGAACGCGTACAAAGAGTCGGGGCTGACCGCCGCCGCCGCCTCGGACATCCTGTTCCAGACGGTCAACCGAGGCGTGGTCGAATTCCCCGAGTTGGCCCAGAGCCTCGGCCAGGTGTCGGGCATCGCTGCCAGCCTGGGCGTTTCTCTCCCCGAAGTTGGTGCGGCCATCGCCACCATCACAAAGGCCGGCGTCCCTGCATCCGAGGCCATCACCAGCCTCAAACAGACCATTCTGTCCATCGCCAAACCCCAAGAGAAGGCGAAGAAAGCGTTCGAGGATCTCGGCATCGAGGTGGGGGCCGCAGCGCTGGAGCAGAAGGGGCTCGTCGGAATTCTTCAGGAGGTGTCCGACAAAACGGGAGGGGCCGCAGGCGCGGTCACTCAGCTATTTACGGACTCCGACGCTCTGAAATCGGTGCTCGCTCTGCTCCGCGGCGGCATGGTGGACTTCAAGTCCGACGTCGAGGCCATGGGGGAATCCGCCGGTGCGACTGACAAGGCGTTCAATCGCCTGTCCGCCGAGTTCTCGTTCCAGGCCGACGTCGCCAAGAACACGTTGGGGGCGGCGCTCATCCAGATCGGCGAGAAGATCCTGCCGACCGTCACCACGGCGATGGGTAAGTTCTCCGACTTTGCCGAGAAGAACGGCGCGGCCATCGCTGAGGGCATCGGCCGCGCCGTCGAGGCGCTCGCGGCGTTCGGGGGATGGGTCATCGACTACGGCCCGACCATCCTCACGTGGTTCGTGGCGCTCAAGGGCGTGGCGTTTTTCGCGGGGCTGGAGCGCGACATCATCGCCGCAGCAGTGGCGCTTACGACGTTCACCAAGGGCCTCGCTGCGTCCCGGGCCATCGGCCAGGGCATGGCCGCGCTCGGCGGTACTGCCGGCACATCGTTCAATACGGGCGTGCTCGGCAAGCTCAAAGGCCTCGGCGGCATGATGCGGGCCGTGCTCGGGTCGGGCACGTTCATCGCAGTG
>JAUPWC010000413.1 GCA_030916665.1 Verrucomicrobiota bacterium | reverse complement strand
GGCCGGCGAGGGTGGGCAGCAGGGCGACATCGCGCGGTCCGCCGGTGCCAAAGGCAAGCTGGGCCGGCGTGTAGCTTTCGAGGATGAACACGCCACCCGGTTGCAGGCCGGCGGCAGCCTGGGTGAGCACGCGGGAGCGGAGGTCCGGCGGCAGGTGCATGAAGATGGCCACGATGCCGGCCCAGGCGCCGGGCAGGATCGAGTAGTCCGCCAGATCGGCGACGAGGGTGGCCAGCGACACGCCGTGCTTTTCCGCAAGGGCGCGGGCCTTGGTGAGGCCGGTGGCCGATTGGTCGAGTGCGGTCACGGCATGGCCGCGCTTCGCCAGGAAGACGGCGTTGCGGCCCTCGCCCTCGGCGAGACAAAGCACCGGGCCGGCGGGGATACGGTCGGCGACGCTGGCGAGAAAGTCGTTGGGTGCCGTGCCAAAGACGTAGTCTTCGCCGGCATGGCCGTAGCGCTGGTCCCAAAAGGAGGCGTTGTAGGCGGGGTTCATTGCAGGGCGTTGAAGAGCCAGCCGATGGTGGTCGTGCCAACCAACACCACGAGGGAAAAGGCGAAGAGCAGACGCACCGTCATCACACTGCGCAGCATGATGAGCTCGGGAAACGACACGCCGACCGCCGACAGGAGGAAGGCCAGGGCGGTGCCGAGCGGCACGCCCTTGGCGACGAAGGCGTCGAGCAACGGCACGGTGGCGTTGGCGCTGACATAGAGCGGGAGGCCGGCCAGCGAGGCCAGCGGCACGCTCCATTTGCCCGTGTCGGCGAAAAGTTTTTCGAAGAAGCCCGCCGGCACGAAGCCGTGCAACCCCGCGCCGAGGGCGAGCGAGGCCAGCAGCCAGGGGGCGATCCGGCGGAGAATGCGCAGGCTCGTGGCCGTCGCGTCCCCCAGCCGTGCGCGCCAGCCATGCGGGGGCGGATCGTCGTCCGCCGCGACCGGGGACATCGCGCCGGGTGTCAGCCAGCGTTCGGCGCGCAGCAACGTCAGGGTGAGACCGCCGAAGATTCCGAGCGCGATGCCGACGCCGGCATAGGTGAGCGCGAATCTCCAGCCAAAGGTCGCGCCGAGCAGCGCCACGGCAATCTCGTTGACGATCGGCGACGTGATCAGGAACGCGAACGCAACGCCGATGGGGAAGCGGGCCTGGATGAAGCCGAGGAACACCGGCACGGACGAGCACGAGCAGAACGGCGTCATCGCCCCAAAGACCGCCGCCGCCGGGTAGCCGAGCACGCGCCCGCCCGGCCGGTCGAGCCAGGCGCGGATCCGGTCCAGCGGCAGCGCCCCGCGCACGAGCGCCATGACGAAGGCGACGACGAGGATCAGGACGACGATCTTCTGCAGGTCGTAAATGAAGAAGTGCAGCGCCGCCCCGGCCCCGTGTGCGGCGTCGAGTCCGGCGAGTTGCACGGCCCGGTCGGCGGTCCATTCGGCCCAGGTCCACATGATCAGGTCAGTTTAGCTACGGAGCGGCCAACGGCCACGCGGATCTTGCGCAAAGCTGCGGGCGAAGGGAGTCAACCGGGGGCGGAGGCGGGTTCGGGGTGTTCGCGCAGGGCCCCGTCCTCCATCTCGAGGATTCGGTCGAAGACATCGAGGGCGCGATGGTCATGGGTGACGACGATGACACCGGCGCGCTGCTCGTGGGCCACCTGCCGGAAGAGTTCCATCACCTGACGGCTGAGGTGGCCGTCAAGGGCGGCGGTCGGTTCGTCGGCCAGGACCAGGCTCGGCTGGTTCGCGAGGGCGCGGGCGACGGCGACGCGCTGCTGCTGGCCGCCGGAGAGCATGAAGGGCAGGTTGTGCCGGCGGTCGCCCAGGCCGAGGTAGTCGAGCAGTTCGTCCGCGCGGGCCCGGGCGGCGCGCGGGGTCACGTCGTTGACCTCGAGGGCCACCTGCACGTTCTGGCGCGCGGTGAGGAAGGGGATCAGGTTGGCCTTCTGGAAGACGAAGCCGAGATGATGGCGGCGAAACGCGCGCAGGTCCACGAGGGCGCGCGGGCCGTCCATGACCGGCGCGCCGTTGATGGCGATGCGGCCGCGGGTCGGCGGGTTGATGAGGCCGATGGCGGAGAGCAGGGTGGACTTGCCGGAACCGCTCGGGCCGAGCAGGGCGATGACCTCGCCACGGGCGACGGTGAAGCTGGCCTCCCGCACGGCGACGACCTCGGTGTTGCCGCGGCCGTAGATCTTGGTCAGGCCGTCAACCTGCACCGACAAGCCGGCCGCGGCCGGTTCGGTGGGGGAGTTGCGGGCGGGCGCGTTCATCAGGAGAGCAGGGCGTTGGGCTCGATGCGGAGGGCCTTCCAGATGCCCAGGCCGCTGGCGACGACGGAGATGAGCAGCACGATGAGGGCGAGCAGCGCGAGGTCCGGCCCGGTGATAAGCACGAGACGGGGGAAGAGGCTGAAAGCCCACTGGCCGATCAGCCAGGCGAGGGCGTAGCCGACGGCGCCGAGGATGAGGGCCTGCTGGAGGATGAGGCCGACGATCACGCGGTTGCGGGCGCCGATGAGCTTGAGCATGGCGATGTCGTGGGCCTTGTCCAAGGTCAGCGTGTAGATGATCAGCGACATGATGATGGCGGACACCAGCACGAGGATGGCGCGGAACAGGCCGATCTGGCGACGCGCGCGGTCCACGCTGCCGCGCAGCAGCAGGTCGCGCTGATCGGCATGCGTGTAGACCGTGACGTCGGGCCAGCCGGCGATGGTGCGGGTCACGGCGGCGGCATCGGCGCCGGGCGCGAGGGTCAGCAGCACCGCGCTGACCGTCGGCGGGCCGAGTGCCGGCAGGGCGGAAGCGGGGCTGGCGGCCCGCTCGAGCAGGCCGGGCTG